>CAYRQC010000758.1:0-3595 GCA_964426265.1 uncultured Phycisphaerales bacterium
AGAGCGCGCCGAGCGAAGGCGACGGCAAGAAGGCGGGCGACGGCGGTCGTTGACACCCCAACGATGAACCAGGAACCGTTGTGGTGCCGACGCCATCTGGAGAACGTCACCGTCGTCGGTGACCGTTGCGCCGTCACCGGGTGGGCCTTCAGTCGCGACGGAGGTGCTCTCCGTCGAGTGGACGCCGTGACGCGACCGGCCGCGCTGGCACGCGTCGAGTCGCTCGAGTTCGGCGACAGCGCCGACGTCGCGGCGGCGTTTCCTGGGGTTTCCGGGGCGGGCCGCTGTCGATTCCGGGTCGTGCTGTCGCTCGAGCCGAGCGCGGTCACCGACGGGTTTGTGGCCTTGCTGAAGCCCGTCTTCGAAAACGGTGCCGGGCGCACCTGGTCGCTGGGTCATCGACTGCTCGCGCCACCGAAGGAGTTCGTTGACCGCGTGGGCGGCGGGACCGACGTCGGCCTGGAGTTCCTCGACTATTTCCTCGACTTCGCCGGCCTCTCCCCCGATGACGCTGTCCTCGATCTTGGCTGCGGGACCGGACGGATGGCGATCCCACTACAGAAGGCACTGGCAGGAGATGGCCGCTACGTCGGGGTGGATGTCGACGCGCGGCTCACGGACTGGTGCAAGGAGAACATCGAGGCACACGACCGTCGATTCCAGTTCCTGCACGTTCCTGCGCGCAACGACCTCTACAACCCCGATGGTCGCGTCGACCTGACCGAAGTGTCCATCCCCGTGCAGACGGCCGCTGTGTCGTTTGCGTTCGCGACATCGCTCTTCACCCACCTGCGGGCTGCCCACGCCGCCCACTACCTGCGCGAGCTCGGCCGGACGCTCCGTGCCGGTGGTCGGTTGCTGATGACCGCGTTCCTGGTCGATCCACTCTTCGCGACGCCGCCGGACCACTCTCCTCCAAGCCTGACCTTCACCGCGCTCGATTCCGAGACGTGGACGACCGACATCCAGTTGCCGGAGAAGGCCATCGGTTTCCGGCTTGCGACCCTCGAGCGGTGGGCAGCCGCCGGTGGCTTGACGCTGACGCGGGTCTTGCGCGGCAGGTGGATCGATGTGGAGGACGGATACAGCTACCAAGACATCCTCCTGTTGATGAAGCGGTGACGACGCGGGTCGTCGACGCCCTGGTAGAAGGCGGCGCCGCGGAACGGAAACGGAGGATGCAATGGTTGTGGTCGCCCTGCTGAGCCTCGTCGTCCTTCATTGCGGTCGGAATGGCGGCGGCGATGGCGGCGCACCGGCGGCGGCACCGTTGCGCGCCGAGACCACCGCGTTCGTAGGTGCGACCATCGTGGATGGCACTGGCACGGCGCCCATTGTCGATGGCGTGGTGCTGGTGGAGAACGGGAAGATCGCCGCGCTTGGCTCGCGGGCGCAAGTGCCGGTGCCATCCGCCGCGACCGTGGTCGACGTCACCGGCAAGTGGATCGTCCCCGGCCTGATCGACGCCCACGCCCACTTCTTCCAATCGGGCGGCCTCTACACCCGACCCGACGCGATCGACCTGCGCGACCTGCGTCCCTATGCCGACGAGATCGCCTTCATCAAGAAGCGCCTCCCGTCGACGTTCGCTCGCTATCTCGCCTGCGGTGTGACGTCGGTCGTCGACGTGGGCGGCCCGCTGTGGAACTTCGAAGTGCGTGAGCTCGCGGCCAAGACGGCGCACGCTCCGCGAGTCGCAGTAGCGGGCCCATTGGTGTCAACGTGGCAGCCACCCCAGCTCGCGGTCGACGACCCACCCATCATCGAGGTCCACAGTCCCGATGAGGCCCGGTCGCTGGTCCAGCGGCTGCTCGAGCACGAGCCGGACTTGGTGAAGATCTGGTTCATCTACCGGCGCGGCGACGACCTCGCGAAGCTCGGCGAGCTGGTGCGCGCGGCGATCGAGGAGAGCCACGCGGCGGCGGTGCGCATCGCCGTCCACGCGACCCAGCTCGAAGTGGCGCGCACCGCCGTCGAAGCGGGCGCCGATGTGCTGGTGCATAGCGTCGACGACCGGCCGGTCGATGACGCCTTCGTCCAGCTTCTGCTCGAGCACGACGTGGTCTACACCACGACGCTGGTGGTGAACGAGGGCTATCCCGAAGTGCTCGGCCAGTCGGTGGAGCTGAACGACGTCGAGCAGAAGTGGGGCGACCCGGAAGTGATCGCGACCTTCGCCGATCTCGCGAAGCTGCCGGTCGATCGCGCGCCGCCGAAGAGGAAGCGTCCACCGACGAACCCCGTGATGCTCGCCAACCTGAAGCGCCTGCAGCAGGCCGGTGTCTGCATCGCGGCGGGCACCGACGCCGGCAACATCGGCACGCTCCACGGGCCGTCGCTCCACCGCGAGTTCGAGCTGATGCACGACGCGGGACTGACCCCCATGGAGATCCTGCACGCGGCGACCTGGGGTGCGGCGCGCGTCATGGGCCGCGAAGCCGACCTCGGCACGCTCGCCAAGGGGAAGCTCGCCGACCTGCTGGTGCTCGATGCCGATCCGCTCGCTGATGTCGTGAATCTGCGCAAGATCCACCGCGTGGTGAAGGGCGGCGTGGTGCTCGATCCCGCAACGCTCCTCGCCGAGGCGAACGGGACCATCGCGGCGCATTGACCGCCCGATCGGGCTTGGCTCCGAGGCCCTCAACCGTTGCCGCGCTATCGTGTCGCCCGCTGGAGACGACGATGCAGATCACACCGTTCCTCTTGTCCTTCTCCATTTTCTCCATTGCCGCGTCGGCCGCGCTCACGCTGGCGACGTCACCGGAAGCAGCCGACGAATCAGGATTCGTGGCGGTCGACTATGCGAAGCTCGATCGCCGCATCCTCGAGGAGCCAACCTATGTCGCCGAGCCGCGCTATGCACTCTTCATCCTCGACCCCGCCGGGAAGTTCCGCGCGTGGGCCGTGCTGGACAAGTCGAAGAAGGACCTCCCCTTCGACGACGTGCTCTACTTCGACAAGAACGGCAATGGGAAGCTGACGGACGCGGGCGAACGCTTCCTCGGTACACGACAGGAGATGGGTGACCACTACGGCTTCAACTACCGCATCCCGGTTGGTGACCTTCGGATTCCAGGCACCGACCTGATCCACACCGAACTCGAGTTCTTGCCCGTCGTCAAGTCCGGTGAGGGACGCAAAGGCGTCTACTTCAGCATGAAGTGGGCCGGCAAGGAGCCGGTCGGGGGCGGCGACACCCCTGGCAACGATCACACACAGTGGAGTCGGTCTCCCAAGGAAGCGCCGGTGCTGCGCCCCACTCCACTCGGGCCGCTCGCTTTCTCTCTGTGGTTGACTCCCTCCTTGAAGATCGGCGGCGAAACGAAAGTGAACCTGATGATCGGGAGTCCCGGCTCCGGCCCGGACACCTTGTGCGTCCTCAGCGAGAACTTCCTCGTGCCGGGCAAGGATCGGATCAAGGCCACTCTCCTCGCCAAGGACAAGCACGGAAAGCCACTCAGGATCCTGTACGAGATCAAGGAGCACTGCTGAAGTGTTCTCTATGACGACTCCGTGCGAGTCCCACCCGAAGCAGCGCCCGGACCGGCCATCCTGCGCGTCGAGCTCGAGTCCTCCACCGGCAAGGTGGCAGGTC
>CAYRQC010000759.1:0-11703 GCA_964426265.1 uncultured Phycisphaerales bacterium
GTCGTGCCGAGCTTCGCCGGCCGACGCGGTCACCCCTTGCTTGGCAGCCCCACGATCACGCGCGAGCTCACGGCGTTGCGCCCCGGGGAGGCGGCGAACTCCATCGTCCGTCGCTTGCCGGCGCGCGTGCACCATCTCATCGTCGCGGATCGCTTCGTCGTCGACGACTTCGATCGCCCGGAGGATCTCCTCGAATGATGGCGGACCTCGACGTCGGTTTTGGCATCCGGATCCCGGCACGCGCGCTCGGAATCGCCTACAGCCGCTCGGGTGGCCCCGGGGGCCAGAACGTGAACAAGGTCGAGACCAAGGCGACGGTGCGGCTCGACCTGCTTCACACCACCGTCCTGCCCGAGTGGGCGCGTGCGCAGCTCCTTACGGTGCTGGCGACGCGGCTCACCAAGCACGGCGAGCTGATCGTCACCTCGGAGCGCCATCGCGAGCGGGCGCAGAACCTCGCGGCGGCCTGTACCCGCCTCGCCGAGCTGCTCCACACTGCGCTCACACCGAAGACTCCGCGCAAGGAGACGCGACCGACGCGTGGCTCGAAGGTGCGGCGGCTCGAATCGAAGAAGCGCCGCGGCGGCGCGAAGCGGGCGCGCGGTAGCGCTGACCTCGACGAGGACGGCGAGCGGTTCTAGGAGTCCTTCGTGTAGACGAAGCGCGCCTTCTTGCCGGCGCCCGCGGCCCACTCGACGTACTGCTGGCCGGTCGGGAACGACTCGCCGGTGAGCTCCTTGATCCCGCGCCGCACGTATTGGCGGTAGACGACCCACGCGTCGTGGCGCGCCTTCCAGTAGGACGCCGGCGGATTGCTGCCGCTCGCGGCATTTTCGGGCGCCGGTTCGTCGAACTGGTCGACGAAGAAGGAGAAGGCCTTCTTCTCTTTCGCGGCGCCGAACGCCTGGCAGATCGCCACCTGGACGTCCTTGGCGGCGTTCTCGAAGAGCGGCCGGAGCTTTTCGTACCCCTTCTTGCCGAGGCCGGCGCTGCCGAGCGCGCGAATCGCCTCCGCCGCGACCTCGGACCGGGCCGACAGGTTCTTCTCGTTGGCGGCGAAGTCGAGCAACGCCGCGGTGCAGCTCGGGAAGGGCTGGTTGCCGAGCGCGCGTGCCGCCGCCTTCGCGACATCGTCGTTCTTGTCCTTGAGGAACGCGGCGAGCGGCTTCACGTAGAGCTCGTTGCGACGGACGACGAACGTCTCGATCGCCTTCGCACGCAAGCGCGGCTCGGTGTCGGCGAGCGCCTTCTCGTTTTCGGCGAGGACCTTGATCGCGTCGCTGCTGGTGTCGACGATCGGCTGCGGCGCAGCCGTCGCGGGATCCTCTTTTTTCGGCTCTTCCTTCTTCGGCTCTTGCTTGGGTTCCTGCTTGGGCTCGGGTTTGGGTTCTTGCGTGGGCGCAGAGCCGCCCGGTTTTGGGGTCTGCGCCTCGGCGCTCATGAGCGGGACGGCGAGGCTTGTGCCAAGTGCGCCGGCGAGGGTGACCGTGGTGACGATCGATCGGGCAGCTGCAGCAGGCCAAGCGCAATGCATGGGCGTCTCCAGCTTGGAACGGGGCGTCAGCGGAACGGAACCTCGCAAAGAGTACCCGCGAGCCGCTCGCCGGCCTGGACGGTGTAGATCGGCGTGCCGGGCTTGCTGTACTCCGTCTTGACGAAGGCGAGTGCGAGCGTGGCGTCGAGGCGCGCGGAGCGCGTGACGCTGGAGGCGTGGCCGACGCGCAGCAGGTCCCAGAAGATCTCGTTCACTGCGGCCGGCTCGACACTCGCCGGGAAGCGGACCCCGACCAGCAGACGCTGCACCTTCGAGTAGCTCGAGAGGCGCGCGACCACCTCCTGACCGATGTAGCAGCCCTTGGTGAACGACACGGCGCCGAGCAGGCTTGCCTCGAGCGGGTTCACGTTCTCGGTGATCTCTCGGCCGTGCAGCGGGATGCCTGCTTCGATCCGCACCTGGCTCCACGCCTGCTCGCCGATTGGCGCGAGCCCGGCGTCGGCGAGGCGACCGAAGAGCTGGCCGGCGACCGAGCGCGGGGCGATCAGCTCGATGCCATGGAGCGGCGGCTCGCCAGCGCCGAGGACGTGGATCGTGGCGCCTTCGAAACTCGCCGACGCGACGGCGAAGCCGCCCGCGACCGTGGACGACGTGACGCCCAACACGCGTTCCACGGCTGCCGCCGCGCCCGGCCCGAAGGCGAGCAGCGACGTCTCGCTCGCCGCGGTCTCCTCGATCGCGAGCTCCTCCATCACGAGGTACTTCTGGAGCCAGCTCACGAGTTCCGCGCCTCGTCCGTCGCTGCCGAGCAGCACCAGCTCCTCGCCGCGTGCGAAGAGGCGGACGAGATCGACGAGCCGCCCCTTCGCGGTCGTCAGCGCCGCGGCCAGCCCGAAGTCGCCGACGACCTTGCGGACATCGTTGGTGCACATGCGCTGCACGAACTCGGCGCGCTCCTTGCCGCGCACGACGAGCCGCGCGCGCGCCGACTGGTCGCGCACGACACCGCTCTCGAACGCGGCGCGCGCCTCGCGGGCTGGATCACCGAAATGGAGCACCTTGGCGAGTTGCGAGGCGTCGCCCAGCACGGCAGCGCGGCGGACGAGTTCGTCGGCGAGGGTCTGCGGTCGCATGAAAGGGTCGCGGCTCCAGGTCATTGCCGGCGATCGTGCGTCGCTGCCGGCCGGGAACGGGCGCGGGATGTTATCTGCCGGCGCCGATCGTCGCGTGGCACGGCGGGTAACGTCGTGCGCTTGACCCACGGTTCGAACCCACCGTGCTGACCCATTCAGTCCCCAGGCATCACCGACCGCAGGAAGGAACCGAGCGCGCCATGAGTTCCGTCGCCGTCATCGCCGCAGTGTTCACGATCGTGTTGCAGGCTGCACCGCCTCCCGTCCCGCCGACTTCGCCGGAGTCAGCCGCGCCGCTCGAGAAAAAGCGCAGCGTCCTCTTCTATTTGATCGATACCTGTCGCGCCGACCACTTGAGCGCCAACGGTTACGCGCGCCCGACCACGCCCTTCCTCGAGGAGCTCGCGGCGCGCGGCACGCGTTTCACCCACTGCTTTTCGCAGGCGCCGTGGACCAAGCCGTCGATGTCGGCGATCCTCACCTCGTGCTATCCGAGCGTGACCGGCATGTACGGGCTGCTCGATCAGCTCGACAACTCGTTTGTCACCATGCCCGAGGCGATTCGCGACGCGGGTTGGTACACGGTGGGCTTCTCCGCCAACCCGCTGATGGGCCGGCTCTCGAACTATGCACAGGGGTTCCGCCGCTTCACCGAAGCGACGATGGTGATCCCCAACGGCGACACGATCCACTTCGCGGGTGGCTCCGCGGGGAAGCTCAACAAGCTGGTGCTGCCGTGGGTTGCGAGCAACGAGCAGTGGCCCTACTTCCTCTATGTCCACTCGATCGACCCGCACGAGAACTACGAGCCGGCCGCGGAGTACCTCGCGCAGTTCGCCGACCCAGCCGGGGAGGCGACGTTCCGGAAGCAGTGGCAGGCCTTGATCGACGCCAAGCCGCCGGCGGTCGCCAACCACTGCACGAAGGAGGACTTCGCGGCGGCGGGCGTCGCGATCGAGCCGTTCATCCAGTACGGGATGGGCCTCTATGACGCCGACATCCGTGCGAACGACGAGGAGATCCTGAGGCTCGTCGATGCGCTGCAGGAGAAGCAGCAGCTCGACGACATGATCGTCGTCATCACCGCCGACCATGGCGAGGAGTTCATGGAGCACGGCGGCACGAGCCACGCCTTCACGCTCTGGAACGAGCTGATCCACGTGCCGCTCATCATCGTGGCACCCGGGCTGCTACCCGAAGGGCTCGTGATCGACGCGCCGGTGCAGTCGCTCGATATCTACCCGACGCTGCTCGAGCTGCTCGGCATCGCGCCGCCGCCCAACTTGCAGGGCAAGAGCTTCGTCCCGTTGCTGAACGGCGAGCCCGGCGACGGCCGCGCGATCTTCTCCGAGAACCACGGCATTCCGGGGAGCGAGCAGTTCTTCCAGGCGCAAGGCAACACGCTCTCCGTGATCGAGGGGCCGTGGAAGTTCATCTTGAACTTGAAGTCATCGGTGAACCGTCCGCGGCCGCGCCAGGAGCTCTATCGGATCGCCCAGGACTTCGCCGAGCAGAGCAACCTCACCGAGGCGAACCCGGAGCTGACTCTCCGGCTCGAGACGCTGGTCCTCGAATGGTGGGCCAAGAACCGCGCCCGCCACGAGGGCGTCGACATCGGCAGCCTGACGGTCGACGAGCTGCAAGTCGCCGACCCCGACACCCTCGAAAGGCTCCGCAAGCTCGGCTACGTGAAATGAGACGATGAGTCGAGTGGTGGTCCGACGTCACCCGGGCCGGAGAGCCCCTCGGCTTCGCGGCGGTCCAGCATCCGGTAGTGGTCGTGGATCGAGAGGTCGAACGGACCGACCTTGTTGCCAGCGGGCAGGCCGCGGATGTGGGCGTGGCACGCAATCCGGTAGCAGATGATCACGTTGTCGGCGAGCTGGTAGAGCACCAGGTCGATCAGCGCGGCGACGCCGAGGCTGACGTAATACGTCCACGGGGCAAGAATCGCGGCGATCAGGATCACGGTGCAGCCGATCGCCTGCCGGAAGTCCTTCTGCTGATAGAGCATCCGATCGCCGCACGCAGGGCAGCTCGCGATGGCGCCACCAACGAGCGCGCCATCGCGCCCGTGCGCAGCACCAACGAGCGCGTCGGCGTGCAGCGCGATCGCGCCGCCACAGGACGAGCAGGGAGTGCACGGGACGGGCCGCACGGAGGCGCTTGCATCCGTTGACGTGATCGGGAGCGCGGTCGCCGCGAGCGGTGTGATCGGGAACGGCCGCTCGAGTGGTGCCTGGCAGTGCGGACACGGCCACGACACGGTCGCACGTGCGCCCATCGGGTCAGAGCACCACCGCGAAGCTGCGCTCGCCGAGAAACGCGAAGAGCTCGCCCATCAGCACGAAGACCGTCGCGGCGTAGAGGATGCCGGTCGCCGGTTGGGTCGCCTTGAGCTTCAGCGTGGCGAGCGTCATGTGGCCGAGCACCACGGTGCCGATCAGCCCGAGTGCGACCCGTGCCACCAGCCAGATGAAGTCGAGCTGCGAGAGGAAGCTCGCGCCACCGGCACTGCCCACGCTGCCGGCGCCGTCACCGATCCCGAGCACCGCGTTGAGCGCGCGTCCCGCCTCGCCAAAGTGCGCCGGGAAGACGACGATCGTCGCGGCGAGCAGCGAGAGCTTTACGTAGGTCGCGATCACCGCCAGCCGCGTCATCGCTCCGAGGTGGGCGACCGGCAGGTCGGGCGTCACCAAGTACCAATGGCCGAGGATCATCGCGCCGGTCACCAGCCCGAGCACCGCCATCGAGCCGGTGCTCGACGCCAGCTGCAGCACCAAGCCGCCGGCGCCAGCGACGCCACTGATTCCATCGACACCGGCCACGCCACCGACTCCGGCGCTACCGCCACCCGCACCCGTTCCACCGAGCGCGAGTCCGCGTTGGACCAACAGCAGCATGCAGCTCGTGCCCGCGAGCACGCCCCCCGCGACGAGACCCCATTCGAGCACGCGGCCGACCCGGCCGGCCGCGATGAGCAGCAGGATCGTGGCCAACAAGAAGGCGCCGGCCAGCCAGCCGGCGACGCTCGGCAGCTCCTGCCCACCGGCACGTGCGAGCAACCACGCCGGCAGCAGCGCTGCGAGCGTGAAGCCGGCCATGAGCCGCGTGAAGCCGGCGCCGATCGCCTGCCGGTGAGTCACGGCGATCGACAGGAAGAGACCGAGCGCCAACTCGAGGAAGAAGCGGGCGGAAACCTGGGTGAGGGGCACGTCTTGCAGCTCCCGGCCGCACCGACCGTGGTGGCGCGGGGCGCAACAAGATGCCGGGCAGCGCAGACCGAGTCGAGTCCGCGCTGCCCGGCGACCCAGTTGTGGCGGAGGCGCTGATCCGACAGCGCCCCCGTAGTACCTTCCGTCAGATCTCGTCCTCGAGACCGCCCTTGCCGGCCTGAACGCGCAGCTTGACGAGCGCCGCCTGCTGGATCTGCCGGCTCCGTTCGCGGCTCAGGTGGAGCACCTTTCCGATCTCGTCGAGCGTGCGCGACGGGCGCCCATCCAGGCCGAAGCGGAGCTTCAGCACGGTCTGCTCGCGCTCGTCGAGGTCGGCCAGCAGGTGGCCGATCCGGTTCTTCAGCGTCGACTGCCGGTCGGGGTCGGTCGGCTCGACACTCGCCGCGAGGAGATCCTTCCACTGCTCGCCGCCGTCGTCCACCGCCTGATCGATCGAGAGGCTCGCGCGGCTCGTCTCCATGAGATGGCTGGCATGGCGGTGGTTGACGTCGAACGCTTTCGCAACGTCGGCAACACTCGTCTGGCTGTCGAAACCATGCGCGAGCACCCCTTCGCGCCGGAGCCGTCGCAGTTTTTGCTGGAGGTGGTGCGGCACGCGGACGGCGCCCTTCTGGGCCGCGATCTGGCGCTCGACCGCCTGCCGGATCCACCAGACGAGGTAGGTCCGGAAGCGGACTCCCTTGCGCCAGTCGAACTTCTCGACCGCGTGGATCAGCGCCGCGTTGCCCTCCTGGACCAGGTCGTCGAGCGGCACGCAGTAGGTCCGATAGCGATAGACCTCCGACACCACGATGTAGAGGTTGCGCTCGACGAACTCGTTGAAGAAGCGCTGGTAGTCCAAGCGGCGCGCGGCGTGGACTGCTGCCGGTCGAAACTCGGCGGCGGCGAGCCGTTCGAGCGCGAACTCGAGGCGCTTGGCGCCCGCCACTTCGTCGGCCCGCGTCATCGGTGGATAGCGGTCAAGCTCGTGCAGATAGCGGCGCGAGATGCGGCTGCCACCTGGCAACGAGTGGGCGACGGTGTGCTCGAGCAGGCCGGCCTTCGGATGGTCGATCGGCAGCGTGCCGAGCGCCTCGATCAGATGCTCGAGCTCCTGAGCGAAGTGGCTCTCGTCCAGTTCTGCGAGCAGCGCGTCGAGCTCGTCGCGATGGAGCGACTGGTGACGGCGCGCCGCCTCGATCCGGGCGCGGAACGCCGGTTCCAGAGCTTGTTGCCGATCCAGAGATGTGTCGGAGGCAGACATGGCTGACCCCTCGTTCCTCGCGTCACTCCAGCTCCTTGGCTTTCCCGCTGCTCTCAGTACGAATGGCGTACCGCTCGCCGATGGCGCGAGCGGATGGGGTTTCCCCGCAACGGCCACCGAGGCCCCCGGGAGCGCGATCAACACTTCAGGCGGTGGTGAACGTGCGCGCCGTGACGTCGGTCGGCGAAAGTGCACCCCGACCGCTCTCCTTGATTCCCCGGGGCGCTGCGCTATTCTGCTCGGCCCTCTCCAGATTCCGTAAGTGCTGTGCTGGTAATGGTTTCCGTCGAATCTAGACCCGCCTCCGAGGCGCTCCACCTGGCGACCCAAGCGACCCTCCCCGAATGGCTGAAGATCCGCCCGCCATCGGGTGAGCGATATCGGCGGCTGCGCTCGTTGGTCGACGGCCTGCGCCTCACCACGGTTTGCGAGGAGGCGCGCTGCCCCAACCTCTCCGAGTGCTGGAGCGGCGGCACGGCCACCTTCATGCTCCTCGGCGAGCTGTGTACTCGTGGCTGCTCGTTTTGCTCGGTGAAGACGGCGAAACGGGGCGAGCCGGTCGACCCCGAAGAGCCGGCGAAGGTGCTCGAAGCGGTCACGCAGATGAAGCTCACCTATGTCGTACTCACGTCGGTCGACCGCGACGATTTGCCGGACCAGGGTGCGGGCCACTTCGCGCGAACGGTGGCGCACCTCAAGGCCGAGCTGCCGGAGCTGCTGGTCGAGACGCTGATTCCCGACTTCAAGGCCGACGAGGCGGCGCTGCGGACGATCGCGGCGAGTGGCGCCGATGTCCTGGCGCACAACGTCGAGACGGTCCGCCGACTGACGCCGGTCGTCCGCGATCCGCGCGCGACCTACGACCAGTCGCTGACGGTGCTGCGGCGCTTGAAGGAGCTGCGGCCGGCGGCGCTCACCAAGTCCTCGATCATGCTCGGCCATGGCGAGCGCGAGAGCGAGCTGGTCGACACGTTCCGCGATCTGCGCGCGGTCGGCGTCGAGCTGCTCACGCTCGGCCAGTACCTGCGACCGACTGAGAAGCACCGCGCGGTCGCCGAGTTCATCCCGCCGGCGCGGTTTGCGGCGCTCGGGCAGCTCGCGCAGGAGCAGGGCTTCCGGCACGTCGCGTCGGGACCCTTCGTACGCAGCTCCTACAAGGCGGGGGAGCTCTTCGCCGAGTCGCTCCTGCGAGGCGCGCGTGGGACCAGCGAGGGTCCGGCGCGGGAACCAGCAAGGGAATCAGCGGCATGAGCTCCGAGATGGTCGAGGTCTTCGGTGAGAGCGGCGCCAAGGGGAGCCACGACCCGCCGCCGCTCACCGCGGAGCAGCTCCTCGAGCTCTACCGCGTGATGTCGCTGACGCGGCAGCTCGACGAGCGCGCGATGAAGCTGCAACGCCAAGGGAAGATCGGCTTCTACGTGCCGGCGCTGGGTCAGGAGGCGTCGCACATCGGTTCCGCGGCGGCGCTGACGGCCGACGATTGGGTCTTCCCGTCGTACCGCGATCCGGGCATCGCGCTGCTGCGCGGCGCGGCGCTGGTTGAGCTGATGCACCAGTGCTACGGCAACGCCGCCGACAACACGCACGGCCGCCAGATGCCGGTCCACTACAGCTTCAAGAAGATCCACTTCGTCAGCATCTCGAGCCCGATCGGCACGCAGATCATCCAGGCGGTCGGTGTCGCGATGGCGATGAAGGCGCAGCAACAGCCGCAGGTGGCGATGACCTGGTTTGGCGACGGCGCGACCTCGTCCAACGACTTCCACACCGGGATGAACTTCGCCGGGGTCTTCGCCTCGCCTTGTGTCTTCGTCTGTGAGAACAACGGTTGGGCGATCTCCGTGCCGCTCGAGGGGCAGACGGCGTCGGCGACGATGGCTGCGAAGGCCGAGGCGTACGGCATGCCGGGGGTGCGCGTCGACGGCAACGACGTGCTCGCGGTCTATGTCGCGGCGAAGCAGGCGGTCGACCGGGCGCGCGGCGGCCACGGGCCGACGCTGATCGAGACGGTGACCTTCCGGATGGGGGGGCACAGCTCGTCCGACGACGCCTCGCGCTATCGCGATCCGCAGGTCTGTGAGGTCTGGAAGCAACGCGACCCGATCGTCCGCTTCCGGCGCTGGCTCGAGCAGGAGAAGCTGCTCACGCCGGCGCAGGATGCACAGATCCAGGGCGCGTGCGAGGCGGAGCTGAAGACGGCGATCGACACCGCCGAGAAGGTCGGGCCGCCGGCCGTCTCGACGATGTTCGACGACGTCTTCGCCGCGCGCACGCCGCAGCTCGAGCAGCAGTGGGCCGGGCTGAAGGACGCGCTGCAACGCGGCGTGGTGAGCAAGGGACATCACGGCGAGTTTCCGCTGTAGCAACCGAATTCGAAGCGCTGGAGCCAGCACGATGGCCGTGATGACGATGGTGGAGTCGATCAACGACGCACTCAAGGTCGAGATGCGCCGCGATCCGCGCGTGGTGCTGCTCGGCGAAGACGTCGGCATCAAGGGGGGTGTCTTCGGCTGCAGCGCCGGGCTGTGGAAGGAGTTCGGCGGCGATCGCGTGATGGACACGCCACTCGCCGAGTCGGGGATCATCGGTGCCGCGATCGGGATGGCGATGTACGGGCTGATCCCGGTCGCCGAGATCCAGTTCTCCGACTTCATCTATCCCGCCTTCGACCAGATCGTGTCGGAGGCGGCCAAGATGCGCTACCGCTCCGGCGGCGAGTACACCGTGCCGATGACCATCCGCACGCCGATCGGTGGCGGCATCCGCGGCGGCCACTACCACTCGCAGAGCCCGGAGGCCTACTTCGCCCACACACCGGGACTGAAGGTGGTGGTGCCGGCGACACCGAGCGACGCCAAGGGGCTCCTGCTCGCGAGCATCCGCGATCCCGATCCGGTGCTCTTCCTCGAGCCCAAGCTCATCTATCGCACGCTGAAGGAAGAGGTCGCGGCGGGCGAGTTCACCGTCCCGATCGGCCAGGCGCGCATCGTTCGCAGCGGCCGGCAGGTGACGTTGATTGCGTGGGGCGGGATGGTCGGGATGTGTGAGAAGGCGGCCGCCGAGTGCGCCAACGAAGGCATCGACTGTGAGGTCATCGACGTGCGCACGCTGGTGCCACTCGATGAGGCGACGATCGTCGAGTCGGTGAAGAAGACGGGGCGCGCGGTGATCGTCTACGAGGCGCCGCGGACCGGCGGCTTCGGCGGCGAGATCAGCGCGATCCTGGCGGAGAAGGCGATCGAGTACCTCGAGGCGCCGATCGTGCGCGTCGCCGGTTTCGACACGCCCTTTCCCTACACCCTCGAGAGCGTCTACCTGCCCGAGCCGGGCCGAATCCGTGAGGCGGTACAGAAGGTCGTCCGGTTCTGAGGGCACCGCAGGTTTCGAGTGGGTGATGACGAGCGAGGGACGAGCGAGGGACGGCCGAGAGGCGAAAGTTCCTGGTGATGACCGAGTGATTGGAAGGAGCAACCCGCGTGGCTTTCGAGTTCAAGCTGCCCGACATCGGTGAAGGGCTCGCCGAAGGTGAGATCACGCGCTGGCACGTGCACGAAGGCCAGACCGTGAAGGAGAACGAGCCCTTCGTCGACGTGATGACCGACAAGGCGACGGTCGAGATCACCGCGCCGGCGAGTGGCGTGGTCTCGGCCATCAAGTTTCCCGCCGGGACGATGGTGCCGGTCCACTCGGTCATCGCGGTGATCGACACCGGAGCCGGCGCGCCGGCGAAGACGGCGGCCGCTCCGGCAGCGTCGGCCGTCGCATCCGCTGCTCCACCGTTGGCTCGCGCGGCCGCGGCCGGAGCGAGTGGCGCCGCCGGTGCGAACCTGATCGCGGGTCGCGTGCTCGCGGCGCCGGCAGTACGGCGAATGGCGCGCGAGGGCGGCATCGATCTGCGCGACGTGCCGGGCAGCGGGCCCGCCGGTCGCGTGAGCCGCCTCGATCTCGAGCAGTTCACGCAAGCGCAGACGTCGGCGCCGCCGGTGCGCTCGGCTCCGGCTCCCGCCAAGCCCGCGGCTCCGGTTGCCACTGCGCGCGCCACCACGCCGACGCCCGCTGCCGCTATCGCTGCTGGCATCGACGAGCGGATTCCCCTTCGCGGCATCCGCAAGCGGATCGCCGATCGCATGCAGAAGAGCAAGCGGACGGCCGCCCACTTCACCTACGTCGATGAGCTCGACGTCACCAACCTGGTCGAGATGCGCGAGTCGCTGAAGGCCGCGGCCGCCGGCCAGGGAGTGAAGCTCACCTACCTGCCGTTCATCCTGCAGGCGACGATCGCGGCGCTGCGCAAGTTCCCGCTCTTGAACTCCATGCTCGACGAGGAGAAGCAGGAGATCGTCGTCCGGCGCAGCTACCACCTCGGCTTCGCGTGCGACACCGAGCAGGGGCTGGTCGTCCCGGTCATCAAGGACGCCGACCGCCGGTCGCTGCTGAATCTCGCTGCGGCGCTCCAGGACCTGTCGGCGCGCGCGCGCGAAGGCAAGCTGACGCTCGACGAGGTGACCGGCTCGACCTTCACGATCACCAACGCCGGCAACATCGGCGGCATCCTCGCGACGCCGATCATCAACTACCCGGAGGTCGCGATCCTCG
>CAYRQC010000760.1:0-2994 GCA_964426265.1 uncultured Phycisphaerales bacterium
ACGTGAGCGGACGCAGCTCCAGCCCCACGAGCTCGACCGCTCCGTGCAAGAAGCAAGGTGCGCCGCCGTTCGCGTGGCCGGCGAGGTGACGCTCGAGCGCGTCGGGAGCGAGCGCGACGTCGTGCGCCACGAAGAGGACGATCTCGCCATGCGCCGACGCGAGCGCCGAGTTGCATGCCGCGGCATCGGCACGATCGGCGACGATCGTCTCGAAGCGGCTCGCGGGCAGCGTCTGGCTCGCCAAGGAGCGGAGCGCCGGCGCGTCGGTAGCCGGCGCCGGCACGCCGAGCACGACGACGGTGAGTTGCAACGGCTGCAACGTGGCCGCCTTCGCAAGAGCGCGCGCCGTCTCGGGGTCGATCGCCGCCGTGAGCGTCGCGAGGTCGCGCAGCACGTCGCCCGCGATCGCGTGCGCCCCGCAGCGGCGGGCCTCGCGCCAGAGCGTCTCGTAGGCGGCAAAGGTCGCGCTGTTGGCACCGCTCGCCGCATCGGCGCGAATCGCGGCGTGACGTTGCTCAAGCTCCGGCCACTGGCTCATGCCGATCCCTCCCCAGCTCCGGCGGCGCGGACGGCGTCTCGGTGCGCTCGCCACTCCGACGGATCACGAAGACCACGCCGCCGCGCCCGCTCGTCTCGAGCGTGGCGTAGCCGCGGTAGAAACCGGCATGCGCCCCGGTGGCGATGCGAATCGCCTCACCGTGGCGCGGCCGGACGGTTGCAAGCTCGAGCTGCAGGCCATCGCTCGCGGTGGCGACGACGCGGCCGTCGACGGTCGGCACGCTGTCCCCGACCAGCCGCTCGTTGAAGCGCTCCACCAGCTCCACGCGCACGCGCTCGTCGGCGCCGCGCCAGACGATCCGGACGCGTGCCGACGTCAGCAGCGGCGGGCGATCGACCAACAACTGGAGCGTCCTCCCCATGCAGCGGCCGCGGATGCGCACGCGCGCTTCCGCCATCACCGCATCCCGACCGGCGATCAGCAGCAGCTCCTGGCCGGTGCGCAGGCTCGCAGCGACACCATCGGCGAGCGGTCCGACCAGCGCGAGCTGCAACGCGTGCGGCAGCGTCGCGAGGACGACCGCCTCGAGACGCTGCTCGCGACCGTCGGTTCCGCGCAGGCAGAGGAGCATCGGCGTCCCGCGGTCGAAGGTCGGGGTCTCTTGCGTGCGGAGCTCGAAGGGAAGTCGGCGACGCAGTGCCAGCAGCGCGGAGAGGCGCTCGCACCGCCGCGCCGGAGTCGAGGGGTGCGCCACCCTCTCACTCGCCGCCACGTCGTACGCCGAACGCTGGCGCAGCAGAAGCGGCAGGACTTGCGGACGCGCGCGGTTCGCCAACTCCGTGAAGAGGGCGATCTCCTCGGCGTGCAACCCGGCAGCGACGAGCCGGCGCCGATGGTGGGCGACCCATCGGCCGCGCCGCAGCCGCGCGGCGACGCGCAGTGCGACCAGTGCCACGACGAGCAGGCCAAGCCCGACGAGCAGGAAATCGGCAATGGCCGCGCTCGAGGCGCTGCCGTGCTGCATGCCTTGGCTCGCCGCATCGATCCGCTCCTGGATCGAGAGGCCGCGCTCCTCGCCGGAGCCGAACGTGGATTGGATCACCGTGCCGCCTCCACGACGCCACCCTCCATCACACGATGTTCACGAGATCGTTCAGCAGCTCGTCGGAGACGCGGATGACGCGGGCGTTGGCCTGGAAGCCGCGCTGCGCCTCGATCAAGCGGACGAACTCCTCGGCGATGTCGACGTTCGAGGACTCGAGCGCCCCGCCGAGGATCGCGCCCGCACGGCCGGTTCCCGCGGTTTGAAGCTGCGCGCTGCCGGAGTTGGCCGACTCCTCGAACAAGGAGTTGCCGTTGCGGACCAGGCCGCTCGCGTTGGAAAAAATCGCGACCGCAATCTGGTCGAGCTGCTGCTGCTGGCCGTTGCTGTACGACCCGTTGATCGTCCCGTCGCTGTTCACCGCCAGCGAGACGAGCTCGCCAACCGCATAGCCATCCTGTGAGAGCGCGCGCAGGCTCGTGGTCTCTCCGAGCTGCGTCACGCCGTCGAGCAGCCCGCTCGTACCGAAGCCGAGCGTCACCGGCTGGCTGGTCGTCTGGCCGTTGAAGAGGAACTCGATATCGCCGTCGCCCGCGCCGACACCGGTGGTCGCGGAGAACGAGCCGTCGGCGTTGAAGCGGATGCCGGCGACCGAACCATCGATGATGGTGTCGTTCGGATCGTCGGTGGACGCGGCCAGACTCCACTCGCTGCCGCTCACGCGGGTGAAGGTGAGCGTCACGGTGTGCCGCAGGCCGCTCTGGTCGAAGAGGTCGAGGGAGGTGCGTGCCGTGTCGGGAGGAGTGCCGGCGGTGGTGACCACCAAGCCGTGGCTGGCGAAGTTGGTCTGGCCGACGTTCGTGGAGCCGTCGACGAACGAGAGCGCGAGGCTCGCGCTGCCGACCGCGGTGGCGGTCAAGACGACGTTGCCGCTGGCATCGAGCGTCACGCTGGCGTCGCTGAAGAGGCCGTCCGCGAACGTGACGAGCTCGCCTAGGGTCGTGCCGTCGGTTCCGTAGACGAAGGTCCCGGAGACCGCTTGCCCGGCCGCGTTGGTGCCGACCAGGTTGATCTGGTCACCGTTCTGGTAGTCGACGAGATTGTCGGCGAGATCCTCGAGCGCGGTCGCGGCGGTGGCCGGGGCCGAAACGCCGCGCGCCAACGTGGTCGCGAGGCCGAGCAGCGCCGCGGGCGAGCCGCTGCCGTCGTCGACGTCGAGCGTCGAGCTGTCGCCGGTCCGTTGTGAGGTGAGCACGACGCTTCCGGACGCCCCGCTCGCCGTGACTCCGGTGAGCTGCTGCGTCAGGATCGCCGCCACCTGGACCGCCGTCGCGGCGCCGATGGTTCCGCCGAGCGCCGTGAAGTCGGTCGCGCGGAAAGTCACCGTCTGCACCGCGCCCCCATCGACTCGGACGTCGAGCGTGTCGCCATCGGTGAGCGCGAACGGACCCAC
>CAYRQC010000761.1:0-16613 GCA_964426265.1 uncultured Phycisphaerales bacterium
GCGCCGTTGGGCCCGACGATGCCGAGCCGCGCGCCCGGCCCGAGATCGAGCTCGAGCGGCGGCACGACGATGCGCCCGCCGTAGCTCTTGGTCGCCTTCTCGAAGCGCAGCACCTTCTCGCCGAGCCGCGGGCCGGGCGGCAGCACCATCTCGACCGCTTGATAGGCAGCATCCGGCGCGTCGGCGACCAGCGCGTGGTAGCGATCCATGCGCGCCTTCGACTTGGTCGTGCGCGCCGGCGGCCCGCGCCGCGCCCACGCGGTCTCGCGACGCAGCAGGTTCTGGCGGCTGTTCTCGGCCTGCACCGAGGCGTTCGAGCGCTCCGCCTTCTGCCACAGGTAGATCGAGTAGTTGCCGTCGTAGCTGGTGAGGCGCCCGTGCTCGAGCTCGACGATGCGATCGACGACGCGATCGAGGAAGTAGCGATCGTGCGTCACCAGCAGCAATGGCACGCGCGACTCGATCAGGAAGTCCTCGAGCCAGTCGATGACGATGGCGTCGAGGTGGTTGGTCGGCTCGTCGAGCAGCAGCAGGTCGGGCTTGCCGATCAGCAGCCGCGCGAGCGCCACGCGCCGCCGCTCGCCGCCGGAGAGGCGGCCGCATTTCGCGTCGAGCTCGCGCAGCCCCAAGTGACGCACCAGCGTCTCGACCTTGTGCTCCACATCATGGCCGCCGAGCTCGTCGAGCTTCGCCTCGAGCTGCTCCTGCTTCTTCAGCAGCGTCTCGAGCCGCGCCGGCGCGAGGTCGGGCCGCTCGAACTCCGCGTGCAGAACGTCGATATCCGCCAGCACTTTCTCGCGCCCACCGAGCCCGAGCCGCACCGCGTCGCGTACGGTCAGCGCGTCATCGACGAACGGCGCCTGATCGAGGTACCCGAGCTTCAAATCCTTCTTTGCCGCCCGCTCCCCACCATCCGGCGCATCGAGCCCCGCGATGATCCGCAGCAGCGTGGTCTTTCCTGACCCATTGATCCCGAGCAGCCCGACCCGCTCGCCTTCAACCATGGTGAGGTCGACGCCCTTCAAGACGGGCTTGAAGTCGTAGGTCTTCTGGACGGCGGTGAGCTGGATCAGGGACATGGGGGCTCGGGTACGTGGCGATCCATCGCGGGCGATTGCGGGCGGAACATCATGCGCCGATGGTGGCCAATTCCGTCCATTTCAGGGCGCGAGCCAGTCCGTCACCGGCCGCGACAGGAACTCCTCGAGCGCGATTCCGTCGCCGCCCACGAGCAGCGCGCGCTTCGGCTTGAACGCGGCACTGAACGCGGCGAGGCCGGGCAGTGCCCTGGGTGCGCGACCACTCTTCACCTCGATGGCGACCACCGTCCGACCCGCCTTCACGACGAAGTCGACCTCGCAGTTGCCCTCGCGCCACCAGGAGAGCTCGCAGGTTCCCTCCGTGGCCGCATTCGCGAGATGGGCACCGACCGCGGACTCGACGAGGCGACCCATGAACTCCCGATCCGCGCGCGCCTCCTCCGGCGCGAGACCCGATTGCGCCGTGAGAAGCGCCGTGTTCAACACCTGGAGCTTCGGGCTCGATCCGCGTTGATGCACCACCGTTCCGGCGTACTTCGGCAGCCCCGTGAGCATCCCCGCACCCGAGAGCAATTCGAGGTAATGCGCCAGCGTCACGGTGTTCCCCGCATCCAGGAGCTGGCCCAGCATCTTGGTGTACGACAGCACCTGTCCCGAGTAGCGGCAGCCGAGCTCGAAGAGCCGGCGCAGCAACGCGGGCTTGTCGACGCGCGTCAGCAGCAGCACGTCGCGCGCGATCGTCGTCTCGATCAGCGAGTCGAGGAGGTAGCGCCGCCAACGCGCCGGGTCGGTGATCAACGGCGCGCTGCCGGGATAGCCGCCGAACCAAAGGAACTGGTCGAGCGTGAAGCCGAACGCTGTGCGCATCTCGGCGAACGACCAGTGCGGCAGGCGAAGCAACTCGAAGCGGCCGGCCAGGCTCTCGGTGAGTCCTTGCTGCATCAGCAACGGTGCCGACTCGAGCAGCACGACTCGAAGCCGGCGGCGCGCGCGGCTGTCCTCGTCCCACAGCCGTTTCACCGTCTCGGACCAGCCGTTGATCTTCTGCACTTCGTCGAGTGCGAGGATGGCGCCCGACTTGCCGGCCTTGTCGGCGAGCAACCGCGCGCGGTCCCATTGCGCCGCGAGCCACGCCGTGTCGCGCAGAGCCGGCTCGTCGGCGCTCACGAAGATGCTCTGCAGCTCGCTCGCGGCAAGTACTTGCTCGACCAGCGTCGTCTTGCCCACCTGCCGCGGCCCGGCCACAACCTGCAGGAAACGGCGCGGTTCGGTCAGGCGAGCCGCCAGGACTGCGGACTGTCGCCGGCGAAAGGTGGAGTCGATCGGGATGCTCATGATGCTGAGTAAAATTACTCACAATCATGAGTAGTTGTCGACTACTCGTGCTCGCGCGCAGGCGCGCTCGGCAGCCACCCGCTCCGTCCTGCTCCGCCGCCGCTCAGAACCGGATGGTCAACCCCGCGTACGGACCGCGGATGTCGAAGTCGCCGTCGTTGGTGCTCTCGTTGAAGTCCCAACGCATCAGGCGGTAGCCGGCGGCGAGGTCCAGGTGGTCGGAGACGTTGTAGGTGAGGCCGCCGGAGAAGTCGTAGAGGCGGCGGTTGGCGCCGGTCGCGGCGAACGCGATCTCGAGGGTCGCCAGCAGCCCATTGCCTACATCCCAGGTCGTGTCGCCATGGACGCCGGGATAGACGTGCGAGAACTTGCGCCGCTCGTCATTGCCGCCGCCCGACACCTGCATGTCGTAGCGCCACCACCATGCACCGATGCCGGCGTGCGCGCTGCTCTTCGTCTTGCGTTCCGACCAGAGCTCGGAGTCCCAATGCAGGATGTAGGTCTCGAGGTCGAACTGGCTGGAGATGGCGGTGCCGCTCGTGTAGGTCGCGCCGTGGAACGTGAAGTCGCTGCCGACGTTGGTGCTGCCGTGAAACGAGAGCGGCAGGTACTCGAAGGTGATGCGCTGGCTGCTGAAGGCGACGTCGCCGCGCCAGGTGAACTGCCGGCGCGAGTCGAGCCCGAGGTCGTGGTCAAGATCGACCGAGGTCGCTGTCCCAGGCTTCGAACCGGCGGTGATGAAGGTCTCGCCTTTAGGCTGCGGTTGCCAGTAGGTTCCACCGAGCGACAACGTCGTCTCGCTCGACTTCGCGGCGGGTGAGGTCCATGAGGGAGCCCACGGCGAGGACGACGGCGACGACCACACCGAGGAGGTGGAAGGTGGCGACGCCGCGTACGAGGGGGTCGACGGGAATGAGGAGGGAGCGCTACAGGCCGAAGCGCAGACCAGCGCCGCGAGCCCGATGAATCCGGTGCGCTCCATCATCGATCCACTCCTCTGCCGGTCCTCTGGCGACGGCCCGCGAGCGAGCTCACGGTGGCACCGACCGGACGCAAACAGTAAGACGCCGCCCCCATGCAAGCGGAACGCACGGGCACCCTGAAGTGGGCTTTCGTCGGCCCGACGCTCTGCTTCCTGGTCGCCTTCAATATCTTCCCGCTGGTCTGGAACGTCGTGCTCGGTTTCCGGCAACTCGAACTGGTGGGGGGCGAATCGCGCTTCATCGGGGCCGCCAACTACGCACGTGTCTTCAGCGATCCGAAGTTCGCGGAGGCGGTGCGGCTCACGGCGCGGTTCGTCGGGGCGGCGGTCGGGCTCGAGCTCCTGCTCGGGTTCACGCTCGCCCTGGCGCTGCAACGCGACTTCAAGGGGAAGAGCGCGGTCCTCACCACGCTGTTGGTGCCGATGATGCTCTCGCCCGCGGTCGTCGGGCTCTTCTGGAACCTGATCCTGAACGGCAACTACGGGATCCTGAACCAGGCGCTCGCGGCGGTCGGGCTGCCGACCCCGCAATGGACGACCGATCGCGACTGGAAGTTCACGTCGGTGCTGCTGGTCGATCTCTGGATGTGGACGCCGTTCATGCTCCTCATCTCGTTGGCGGCGTTGAACGCGATCCCGCGGTCGATCTACGAGGCGGCGGCGATCGATCGCGCGAGCACGCTCACGGTCTTCCGGCGGATCACGCTGCCGATGACGGCGCCGCTGCTCGGGCTCGCGGTGCTGCTGCGGGCGACCGACGCACTGAAGCAGTTCGACCTCGTGATGGCGATCACCGGCCCGAACGACGCCAAGACGCAGACGCTCTCGACGCTGCTCTACCAGGTGCTCTTCCGCGACGGGAAGGTCGGCCTCGGGGCGAGCTTCGCGTGCGTCGTGCTGGTGGCCGTGATCGCGGTCGCCACGCTCTTCACGCGCTACATGGAACGGCTGAAGGGGAGCGCAGCGTGAGGTGGATCGCGCGGCTGCTGGTCGGCGGGTACATCGTGGCGGCGACGCTGCCACTCCTCTGGATGGCGATCACGTCGCTGAAGCCGAAGGGCGATGCGATCAGCCTCCATCCGAGGATCGTGCCGGCGCTCGCGGCGGGGTGGAACGAGGCGACCGGCGAGGGGGCGCACGCCGCGGCGGGTCAGGTCCCAGATGCCGCCGACGAGCGCCTCACCTTCCCGGCGACGTTCGCCGCTTATGCGGAGCTCGGCCACGTACAGATCGGGGCGCGCGCGAGCTACTTCGAGCATCTCGGGAACAGCGTCGTGATCGGGCTGCTCTCGACGCTGCTGTCGGTGGCGCTCGGCACGCTTGCGGCCTACGGCTTCAGTCGTTTCTCGATCGCCGGCGGCAAGGACTGGCTCTTCTTCATCCTGTCGACGCGCTTCATGCCGGCGCTGGCGGTCGTCGTCCCGGTGCTGATCATGTATCGCGAGCTGTCGCTACAGGGGACGCACCTCGGGCTGGTGCTGCTCTATACGGCGTTCAACCTCTCGCTCGCCGTCTGGTTGATGAAGGGGTTCATCGACGAGATCCCGCGGGCATTCGAGGAGGCGGCGCTGGTCGACGGCTACTCGCGGTTGCAGGCGTTCGTGAAGGTGATCCTGCCGCAGGCGCGCACCGGCATGGCCGTGACCGCGGTCTTCTGCCTCATCTCCGCGTGGAACGAGTACGGCTTCGCGCTGACGCTCAACAGCTCGGGCGCGATCACCGTCCCCGCCTACTTCGCCGGCCTGCAAGGCAACCTCGAAGGCATGCCGTGGCCGCAGGTCGCCGCGGGCGCGTTGCTCTTCGTCGCGCCGATCGTCCTCTTCACCATCCTCGTCCGCCGCCACCTGTTGCGCGGCATGACCTTCGGGACGATCAAGCAGTGACACCATCCGACGTACCGATCCGGGGATCCTACGGCGGAGGAATCCCCACACCCGCCGGGGCAGACGGCGCGGACGGTGATGGTGCGGAAAACATCGGCGTAGCGACCCCGGATCGGTACGTCGGTCGGTACCTCGATCGCGCCACGTTGATCGGCATCGGCGTCGGCTTGGCGTTGCTGTTGCAACCGTGGTGGGAGAAGGGGTTTCGGGTCGGTTTCTTCGTCACGCTGGGAGCGACCGTGGCGCAGGTCGTCGCGTCCCACTTGGCGGCGCGCCACCGGTGACGCCGAATCGCGACGTACCGATCCGTTCCGACCTACCGGATCGGTACGTCGAACTGGTGGGGTTGGAGAAGACCTACCCCGACGGGACGCGGGCGGTGAAGGGGATCGACTTTGCGGCGGCGCGCGGCGAGCTGATCGTCCTGCTCGGGCCGAGCGGATGCGGCAAGACGACGACGCTGCGGATGATCGCGGGGCTCGAGCTGCCAACCGCCGGGTCGATCCGCCTCGACGGCGAGGAGATCTCGCAACGCCGGCCGGCCGAGCGCGACGTCGGCTTCGTCTTCCAGTTCTACGCGCTCTATCCCCATCTCTCGGTCGCCGAGAACCTCGCCTTCCCGCTCGCTTGCGTCGGCATGGCGCGCGCGCAGCGCGACGCCGCGGTGCAGACGATCGCGACGCGCCTGGGGCTCGAGCCGCTGCTCCAACGCAAGCCGCGCGAGCTCTCGGGCGGCGATCAACAGCGTGTCGCACTCGGCCGCGCGATGATTCGCCGCCCGAAGATTTGGCTGATGGACGAGCCGCTCGGCACGCTCGACGCCGACCGCCGCCTCGCCATGTGCGAGTTCCTGCGCGAGCAGCAGCTCGCGTCAAAGGTCACCACCGTCTACGTCACCCACGACCAGGAGGAGGCGATGCGGCTCGCCGATCGCATCGTCGTGATGTCGAGCGGCCGCATCGAGCAGGTCGGCCCGCCGATGGCCGTCTACGACGAGCCCGCCTCGCTCTTCGTCGCCCACTTCGTCGGCAGCCCCGGCATGAACTTCCTCGAAGGGACGCTCGCGTCGAACGGCTCCAAAACGGCATTCCTGCCCAAAGGAAGCCCGACGCCGCTGCCGCTGCCGCCAGGCTTCACGTCAACGACAGCGCCGCTTCCTGGGACGGTCGAGCTGACCCTCGGCATCCGGCCCGAGTTCGTCCACATCACCGACGACGGCCCGTTGCGCGGCGAGATCGTGGTCGACGAGTACCTCGGCTCCAGCCGCTGCGTCCACGTCAAGACGGCGAGCGCGACCTGGATCGCGCGCATCGCGCCCGACTCGGCGGCGCGCATCGGCACGACGGTCGCACTCACGCTCGATGCCACCCGCGTCCGCCTCTTCGATCGCGCGAGCGGAGCGCGCGTCGCCTGACGCCGATGACGCCGATGAAGCCGACAACATCCACGACACCTCCGACCTCCATCCCCTCGCCGGCACTCGAACTCCGCGGAATCACCAAGAGCTTCGGCCGTGGCCCGCGCCGCGTGACCGCGCTCGCCGACGTGAGCCTCACCGTTGCGCGCGGCGAGCGCGTCGTCGTCCTCGGTCCGACCGGCGCCGGCAAGACCACGCTGCTGCGCGTGATCGCCGGGCTCGAAGCTCCCGACGCTGGCGACGTGACGCTCGACGGCCGCGACGGCCGCGCGCTCGCACCGTCGGATCGCGACATCGCACTGGTGTTCCAGAACTTCTCGCTCTACCCCCATCTCACCGTGCGCGGCAACCTCGAGTTCCCGCTGCGCGCGCCGCGCCAGAACCTGCAGCGCGACGAGATCACCCGCCGCGTCGACCACGCGGCCGCCACGCTGCGGATCGGCCACCTCCTCGACCGCCCCGCCAAGAACCTCTCCGGCGGCGAGATGCAGCGCGTCGCGATCGGCCGCGCGATCGTGCGCCGCCCGTAGCTCTTCCTCCTCGACGAGCCGCTCACCAACCTCGACGCGAAGCTGCGCGAGGCGCTGCGCGGCGAGCTGGCGCGCCTCTTCCGCAAGCTCGCGGTCCCGGTCATCTACGTCACGCACGACCAGGCCGAGGCGTTGTCGATGGCCGACCGCGTCGTGGTGCTCGAGAACGGCCGCGTGTTGCAGAGCGGCACTCCGCGTGAGATCTACCTGCGACCGGCGACGCCGCGCGTCGCGCGCCAGCTCGGCCAACCGGCCATGAATCTCCTCGAGATCGAGCGCCGCAACGACTGGTGGACCAGCAGCGACGGTACGCCGCTGATCGCCGTGGCCGACGCAGCCGACGCAACGCCGACCCTGCCACGCGACGCCACGCGCGCTCTCCTCGGCATCCGGCCCGAGCACCTCGAGCTCGGCACCGGTCCCCTTACCGCACGCATCGAACTGATCGAGGAGACGGGACCGACGCGCGTCGTCGTGCTCACGTGCGCCGGCCTGCAACTGCGCGCGCTCTGCGATGCCAGCCACGTCCTCCAGCCGGGGGCCGAAATCGCGATCGAGCTGCCGGCTCGCCACCGATTGTTCTGGTCGCGCGAATAATTCCACGCGAGCCGGCGCGAATCCCTGACGCCACCCTGAGGCTCCCCCGGGACGACCGAACTTCTCGGAACCCGCACGCGTCCGACCACAGCTCGCGATCGGCCGTTTGCCTATCGCGTGCAGTTTTGGCGGCCTTGGGGTCGCCGAACCTCTCTTTGCGCTCCGTGGGTCGGGGAAGCCCGTGGTGCGCCGGTCCACTCTCGAGGAGGACGGATCCATGATTCGATCGGGCAACGGACGCTTGCTGTTCGGAGTGATCGCCGGTGCGGCGCTACTCGCCGCCGGTGCGCAGGAGACGCGCCAGAACGAGTTCCAGGTGCGCGATGCCTTCGTGCCGCCAGCCGACGCGCCGGAGTTTGCGCCCGATCGGGTGATCGTGAAGTTCGCGATCGACATCGATCCGCTGCAGATCGACGCGCTCGTCGGTCCGCTCGGCGCCAAGTGGATCCACCGCGGAAACGACAACGCCTTCGACGTGCTGAAGGTGCCGGCCGGCTCGGTGATGAGCTGGGTGAACTATCTCTCGACGATGAGCGACGTCACCTACGCCGAGCCCGATTACATCGCGTGGATGACCTCGACCCCGAACGACACCTACTTCTTCCCCTATCAGTGGAACTTCTACGACTACGGCACGCTGTCGAACGGCTACGCGTCGAACTATGGCGTCCAGGGCCAGAGCGCCTGGAACAGCACGACCGGCTCCGGTGTCACCGTCGCGATCGTCGACACCGGCGTCGCGTACGAGACGTATGGCGGGTTCACCCAGGCGCCCGACCTCGCGGGCGCGACCTTCGTGTCGCCGCAGGACTACGTGAACGGGGACTCCCACGCCAACGACGACAACAGCCACGGCACGCACGTCTGCGGCACGGTGCGCCAGCAGACGAACAACTCGTCGGGCTGCGCCGGCCTCGCCTACGACTGCACGATCATGCCGGTCAAGGTGCTCGACTCCTCGGGCTCGGGCCTCTACTCGTGGATCGCCGACGGCATCCGCTGGGCCGCCGACAATGGCGCGTTCGTCATCAATCTCAGCCTCGGCGGGAGCAGCGGCTCGAGCACGCTGCAGAGCGCCGTCGACTACGCCTACAACACGAAGGGCTGCGTCCTCTGCGCCGCGACCGGCAACAGCGGGGCGGGCAACATCTCCTATCCAGCGAGGTACGCGAACTGCATGGCGGTCGGCGCCACGCGCTTCGACGGCAAGCGTTGCACCTATTCCCAGTTCGGAACCGGCATCGACGTCATGGCCCCGGGCGGTGACTCCGGCGTGGACCAGAACCACGACGGCTACGGCGACGGCATCCTGCAGCAGACCTTCTCCGGCGGCTATGCGAACTTCGGGTACTACTTCTTCACTGGCACGTCGATGGCAACCCCGCACGCAACGGCGCTCGCGGCGCTGGTGAAGGCGAAGACGTCGTCCAAGACCAACAACGACGTCCGCAACGCAATCCAGAACACGGCCAAGGATCTCGGTGCCAGCGGCTACGACACGAAGTACGGCTACGGTCTCATCAACGCGAAGGACGCGGTCAACTACTGAGACGACCCCCCCCACCTCATGTCACTAGGATGGCGGCGATGATCGTCACCGGACTCATCGCCGCCATCGCCTCGCTCGGAGCTTCCGAGCCGCGTCAGGACGACCCGCGCGCCGAGCGCGACGCCCGCGAGTTCGAGGCGAAGCACCTGCGGCCGATCTTCGACAAGTGCTACGAGGCCGGTTCCGATTACTACAGGAATGGCTGGCGTAGCGAGGCGCTCTGGTGCTTCGACCGCGCGACGAAGATCCTGCCGGAAGCCGGCAACCTCACTCGCTTCGTCGGCTTGCTGCGCGACTTCGACAACCCGATCTGGAAGAAGAAGCACTGGAAGTCACCGCGCAAAGGCGTCGATGCCGAGTTCAAACGCCGGCAGGAGCAATACGACGCCGCCTACGTCGCCGCGCTCCTCGAGGTCGGCACCCATCAAGAGCGACGCGACGACAGCGCCTCAGTCGAGCGCGCCGCGACGACCTTCCGCACCATCCTCAAGACGATCGGCGGCCCCTACGAGGTCGATGCCGAAGGCCGGATCATCGTCGGCAAGGCGGGCACGCTCTCGCTCGCGGCTTCCAAGCGACTCCTCGAGCACGATCTCGTCCTGATCAACGGCAAGCGCTGGCTGCGCGACAGCATGCTGCGCTCGCTCG
Source organism: uncultured Phycisphaerales bacterium (assembly GCA_964426265.1). Taxonomy (GTDB): domain Bacteria; phylum Planctomycetota; class B15-G4; order B15-G4; family SIAN01; genus SIAN01. Next base: position 9,982 of record CAYRQC010000761.1, read on the forward strand.
CCGACACCAGCGCGGTCTTCGAGGCGCGCAATGACCAGGTCCTGGTGCGCACGGTGACGACGCTCGAGGAGGCGCAACGCCTCTTCGCACTGCTCGAACAGGCCTATCCTCAATACGAGAAGCAGCTCGGCGAGCGCAAGACACCGCGGCCGCTCGGTCTCTTCGTCTTCGCCGACCAGGCGAGCTACCAAACCTGGTGCAAGGCGAACGGCAAGCAGAACTACCTGCTCGCGTCGGGCCTGGCGAATTCCGCCGAGGGCTTTGCCGTCACCTTCGCGCAGGCGAGCGTCGACAAGACCGCCGTCCACGAAGCCGCGCACCTCTACCACTTCGACGTCTTCGCGAGCCCGATGCCTTCGTGGTACGCGGAGGGAGTCGCCTGTTGGTTCGGCCACGACCACTCGATGAGCATCAGCGGTGGCAAGCTGAAGACCGGCATCCAGCCGACGAAGTCGGTGCTCGCCCATCTGCTGAAGGGCGGCCAACTCGCGCTGCCGTTGGCGGACCTCCTGCACAGTGACGCGGCGGTGCGCATCGCCGCCAATGACGGCAGCGCGACCGACTACTACCTGCAATCGTGGGCGCTCTACTGCTACTTCACGACGACGACCGACACCAAGCTCTCGGGCCTCTTCAACGAGTGGGAGAGCTTCACCCTCGGCTCGCGCGGCGGCGGCGAGACGGACGCGGCGACCCTGTTCGATCGCGTCTTCCAGGACGCGATGCCACAGCTCGAGAGCGGGTTCACCGCGTGGGCTGCGGATCCGGGGTGAACGGGTGAGCCGACACCGGCGAGCAACGGGGCGCGCGCTCAACCCGTAGTCGGTTCCGTCTTGCGGACATGCGCGAGCACTTCGCCGAGCGCCGCCGCGTTGCCGAGTGCTTCCGGCGGGCCGGAAAGCAGTGCCAACCAACAGCGTGGCACCAACGGCCGCAGCGCATCGGCGACCACCCAATGGGTCGGATCCGCGGCGTCGGACGCCTGCACCACCCCCATGACTCCCTGCGCCCCGATCGCCGCGTTTGCGAGAGCGAGCAACGGCACGCTCCCCATGCCTTCATCACCGAGGAGCACCAGGTCGAGCCCGCCAATGCCGTCGACGATCTCCTGCACGACGCCGGCACCGTGCTCGTGAGCTGCAAACACCGTCGCCCCGCCGGCGAGCAGCCGCTCGCGCGCCTCGGCCAGCTCCCCACCACCGATCAAGAGCGCGATGCAGCCGAGCAGCGGCCGATCACCACCGCCCACCAGCGCCGCGCGGAACTTCTCAACCTCCCATTCCTCGATGAAGCGCGCCTGTCGCCGATCGAGGAGGCGCGGCCCACCCGAGCGGCCGGCCGTGAGCAGCACGGTCATCGCGAGCCGATGGGTCTCCGCGACAACCCGCAGCTCCGCGAGGTCGCTGCCCGCGTGGAAGATTCCGAGCCCCGGCACCACGACTACCTTCGGATCGAGCTGGTAACGCCGTCGATAGTCGACCACCGCCGCACTCCAACGGGTCGCGGCGTCGGTGTCCGCTCTCCCAGCGTCGTCGAGTCCATCCAGGAGCAGCGGTACCGTCCGGCAGTAGACGACCTGATCCGGTGTGAACGCGCCTTCGCAAAGCTGTTGCACCAGCACGGGCTCGCGCAGCAGCGCCATCGCCGTCGGCGAGTCGTCGCGCCGCACCAGCAGCGGTCGCGCGCCGCCGCGCAGGAGTGCGCCGCGCACCGAGGTGATCGCGCCCGAACCCGAGCGCGTGACCGAGGCACCTCTCGTCGGGCTCGCCAGATCATTCGCACAGATCGGGTACTCGGCGTCACCGCTCCGCTCGTCGGGCGGCAGTGCCGTGAAACGCAACGGATTCACGCGCTTGCCGCCCGCCCACCGCCGACCGAGCGCCGCCACCTGCTCATGGCGTCGCAAGCAATCGTCGACCGACGCAGCCGCGACGAAGAGCCCGTGGTTCTCGAGCAACACGATCGCCGGCTGCCGCCCGCTCGCGCGCTCGAAGGCGGCGAGCTCCGCGCGCAGCGTCGCCGCGAGCGTGAAGCCAGGATCGACATAGGGGACGTAGAGCGCCTCCGCGGCGAGCTCGCCGAGCAGCGCGCGCCAGCCGGTTCGCGACCCGTTCGCACATAGAAACGCCGTGAGCTGGATCGGATGGCTGTGGATCACCACGCGATCGAGCAGCGCGTGCAGGCTGCTCTCGACCGACGGCCGCGCGCCAGACGGCTCGCGCACCGTCGCCCGTAGCCGCTCCAGCACGAGCGCCTCACGTTCTGCCGCGGGCCGCGCTGCCAGCCCCGGCTCGTCGAGCAGCGCGCACACTGCGGGCAAGTCGAGCTTCGCCCAGCCACGCGTCGCCGTCATCTCCTTCAGCGCCGCTCCCGACGCCTTCACCCACATCGAGCGCCCGTCGCTCGACTTCACCGAGGTATTGCCGCCGCCGCCCTGCACCCAATCGGGGTCGGCGCCGACGGCGTGGGAGAGCCGCAGGAGCTCGGAGAGCTCTTGGCTATCGGAGAAGGAGTCAGAGTCGTGCACGCGGCTTTCCGAATGATGTGAAAGGGCGAAATGCCCTCAAGATCAGAGCAGGAATCGCACTCGTCGCTGGCCAGGCCCTCAGGGCGTATCTCCGCCGTCGACTACGATCGCGGCTCCCGGTCCGCCGCACTCGCAGCACGCCGGCGCCCCGGCAACCCAATGGCAGCGGCAGTCGCACTCGGGCTGACAGGTCTTGGGATCCTGCAACGCGTACTGGTCGGGAACGCCGGTCTCCGGATCGATCGCCGGCGATTCATCAAAGTCGATCGGCTCATTGGAACTCGGGTCACCGTTCGTTGTCGCCATCGTCGTCCTCCCCGCGCGCCCAATCACCCAGGTACGATCCGCCGCTTCGGCGAGGGTGGGTTGCACGCGGCGCAACCCACCGACGATCCGAGCGCTCTGCGCCAGTCAAGCGCGGGCAGTATGCAGTGCATCGTCGCACGCCCTGAACCGGGCACCCGCATCCCGCTACTCTCGCCGACTTCCAATCGGAGCCTCGCGATGGCCCGTCCCGCGCGTCTCGATGTCTTTCAGCGATTCCTGCGCGACGGCCTGGTCGTCACGCTTCAGGAGGGCGACCGCGACCTCGCCGTTGCGATCGCAAAGGCGCTGATCCGAGGCGGCGTGCGGGTGATCGAGCTGCTCGACCGGGAGAGCATGGCGCTCGACACCTTCCGGATGCTGCAATCGGCGCTTCGACCCGCCCATGCCGACATGCTGATTGGCGTCGGCTCGATCGTCGACGCACCAACCGCGGCGCTCTTCCTCGCGCACGGCGCCGACTTCGTGGTCGGGCCGGGCCTTGCCGACGAGGTGGTCCGGCTGTGCAACCGCCGCAAGGTGGCCTGCATTCCAGGCTGCGGCACCGTCTCCGAGATCGCTCGCGCGGAGGAGCTCGGCTGCGAGATCGTGAAGCTCTTTCCGGCGGCGGCGCTCGACGGCCCCGAGTTCCTGCGCTCGCTGCGCGGGCCGATGCCGTGGAGCCGCGTGATGCCGACCGGCAACAGCGTGCCGTTCGACGAGGCCTCGATCCGCGAGTGGTTCGCGGCCGGGGCGTGCGCCATCAGCATGGGCGCAAGCCTGGTCGAGCCGGCGCTGGTCGCGGCGCGCGACTTCGCGGCGATCGCGGAGCGGGCGGCGCGAGTGATCGGGTGGATCGCGGCGGCGCGCGGCAAGTGATGCCGACCGGTGGATTCGGGCCTGGCACCGATCAAGCGGGTGATTGGTGCCAGGCACAAACCCCCCGGGTCTTCCGTGCCAGGCACCGATCACCCGGTGGGTTTGGGCCAGGCACCTTTTTTACTTCTCGGACGGCGGCCGGCGCGGCTCACCGGCGCGCGGTCCGGTGTCGCCCATGATCTGGTCGAGCACCATGAGCTTCTGCCAGATCTTGCGCGACAGGCCGTTGCTCAGGTCCTCGATCTCGTTCACGGCTGCCAGCACCACCGCGTCCTGGAAACTCGTGACGTAGTAGGCAGCCACCTTGCCGACCAGCGCAAGCAGGTCGGTGCAGTAGTGCAGGTAGCGGCTCAGCAGGAAGGGCGAGAGCTGGACCAGCGGCGACGAGGCCGTCTCCACGAACCCGGCGATCACGCGCTCGGGGTCCTTGTCGAGCTGGTGCATGTCGATCACGTGCGCCAGCACGCGCAGCTCCTGCAGGGCGTCGAGCGCCTTCTTCCGCTTGAGGCGCGCCTCGATCGTCGCCACGAAGAGAACGGCCACGCCGAGCAGCGCGAGTGCCGAGATCGTCGATTCGATCCCCTGCACCATGTCGAGCGCGTCCATCGTCCCGGGTGGCGGGCGGGCGTGACTCGCGGCGAACGTGAGCAACGCCGCCATCGCGAGCAGCAGCAGCGCGCTCACCACCCGCAGCAGCGGACGCGGCGCACGAATGAAGCGCGCGCGCGTGACCGCGGCCCGCGTGAGCTCGAGCAACTGGCCGCCGATGCCCGCCAGCCCCGAGCCGGGAAAACGCTCGTCGATGCGCTGGCAGAGCTTCTGCAGCGTGTCGCAGATCTTGGCGGGATCGAGCTCGATGCGGGCCGGCATGCGGCACAGATATAAGCCGCGCCATGCCAAGCCTCGCCACGTTCCGCGTGCTGGTCGCCGATCCGATCGAGGAGGAGGGGATCGCGGCGCTGCGCGCCGCCGGCCTCGTGGTCGACGTGCGCAAGGGCCTCACGGAGGCCGAGCTGTGTGCCGTGATCGGCGACGCCGACGCACTGCTGGTGCGCAGCAAGACGATCGTGACGGCGAAAGCGCTCGAGAGGGCGGGCACGCTGAAGCTCGTCACGCGCGCGGGCATCGGCGTCGACAACGTCGACCTCGCGGCCGCCTCGCGCCGGGGCGTGATCGTGACCAACGTGCCCGATGCGACGACGATCACGACGGCCGAGCAGGCGATCGCGCTGCTGCTGGCGCTGGCGCGGCGCATCCCGGCCGCCGATCGCCACGTGCGCGCCGGCAAGTGGGAGCGCGCGCGCTTCGTCGGCACCGAGATCTGCGGGAAGACGCTCGGTGTCATCGGGCTCGGGCGGATCGGCAAGGTGGTCGCGGATCGAGCGCTGGGGCTCAAGATGCGGGTCGTCGCCCACGATCCGTTCCTGCCGGCGGGGGCCACGGGCCTGCCGGGCCTTCCCGGCGTCACGATCGCGACGCTCGACCAGTTGCTCGTCGAAGCCGATTTCCTGACGGTGCACACGCCGTTGACTGACGCGACGCGCGGCTTGGTCGGCACACGCGAGCTCGCCCGCGCCAAACCCGGACTGCGCGTGATCAACGCGGCGCGCGGCGGGATCGTCGACGAGCCGGCGCTGATCGCGGCGCTGCAGAGCGGGCAGGTCGCCGGCGCCGCGCTCGACGTCTTCGTCGACGAGCCGCTGCCGGCCGCTTCACCGTTGCGCAGTTTCGAGCAGGTGATCCTGACGCCGCATTTGGGCGCCTCGACCGACGAGGCGCAGCGACGCGTCGCGTTGGAGGCGGCGGCACAGATCATCGAGTTCGCGCGCACTGGCGTGGCGCACAACGCGGTCAACTTCGCGGCGCTCCCCGACGACCTGCGGGAGGAGCTCCTCCCCTACCTCGAGCTGGCGACGCGGCTCGGCATCGTCGCGAGCGCGCTCGGCAGCGGTCGGCTCACCAAGCTCTCGCTCACGTTTCGCGGCGAGCGCTTCGAACGCGCCGGCGAGCGCGCGACGGCCCCGCTGCGCGCGGCGCTGCTCGCGGGAGCCTTGCGCGGCGCGCTCGGCGACGACGTGAGCCCGGTGAACGCGGCGCTCTTTGCGCGGGAGCGGCAGATCGAGGTGCTCGAGGCTCGCGAGCCGCGCGATCGCGACTTCGTCCATCGGATCGTGGTCGAGGCGACGTTTGCGACGGGACGAGACGAAGACCCGGGCGGCGGCAACCGAGCGCGGCCGGCGATCCGCGCGGTGCGGCTCGAAGGCACCTGCTTTGGACGGCGGCCGCGGTTGGTCGCATTCGACGGTGTGCCGCTCGATGCGCCGCTCGAAGGCGAGCTGCTCTTCACGCGCCATCACGACCGACCGGGCCAGGTCGGCCGGATCGGGACGCTACTCGGGGAACACGGTGTGAACCTGACGAGCGTCGATGTTGGGTCGCTGCCGGCGGCGGCGGGAGACGGGTCGGCGGCACTCGCGGTCGGCGTGCTCGGTGTCGGTGGAAGCTTGCCGAGCGACGTGCTGCGCGAGCTTGCCAGCGTCGAAGGGATCGAGCAGGTGCTGGCCGTGCGCTTGGCTACGGCGACGTAGCTTGGCCGCGCGACCACCGTTCCAGCGCGTCGTGTTCGATGTCGACTCGACCCTCTCGACGATCGAAGGGATCGATGAGCTGGCGACGCTCGCGGGTGCGCAGGTTGGTGCGAAGATCGCGGCTCTCACCGAACGCGCGATGCGGGGCGAGCTGCCACTCGAAGCGGTCTACGCGCGACGGCTCGCGACGGTGAAGCCGGGCGCCCGCGAGCTTGCGCAGCTCGGCGTGCTCTACGTGCAACGCCTCGTACCCGGTGCGAAGCGGACGATCGCAGCGCTCGCGAAAGCCGGCGTCGAGGTGCTCATCGTCTCCGGCGGGCTGCGGCCGGCGCTGC
>CAYRQC010000762.1:0-2602 GCA_964426265.1 uncultured Phycisphaerales bacterium
AGGCGAGCTTGCGGGCGTGGTCGAGATCGGCGCGCGCGAACGCCGGTTCCGCGGCATAGCGCTCGCGAATGGCGAGGTGTCGGCCGTAGGGCACCTCGACGATCTGCCAGCCGATCTGCGGCAGGTCCTGGAGCAGCTTGCCACCAGCGCGCGCGTGGGCCGCGGCGATCTCCTCGGAACTCGCGCCCGGCTTCACCTTCACCAGCAACCGCGTGGGATTGACGAGACGCTCACCGGCGGGCGGTGCGAACGGCCCGGGGCCCGCGGCCGGCGGATCGGACTCACCCCCGCGCGCGGCGACGGCAAGTGCGAAGAGTGTGGCAGCGCAGAGGAAGCAGAGCGAGCGGCGACGGGAAAGCATGCGGCGGACTCCGGGAGCACAGCGACCGACGGCAGTCAGGCGGCGCGAAGCCGTTGGTTTCTGAACCTTGGTTTCTAGCGGTCGAGCGGCAAGGCGGTAAGACGATTGACGTGCTGCGATCAGTCCGTGAAGACCGCTTCGATCGAAACGGCATCGATCACGCGCAGGGTCCAGCCGTCGAGTGCTTCGGGGAGAGCCACCTCGATTCTCTGGGCAACGACACTCGGGACCGCTCCAAAACGTCGCGCAAGGAGTCGGAGGAGTATCTCGCGCCTCGCCTTGACCTGACCCGCTTCGATCCCCTCCGCCTTCAGTTTTTCCAACAGCGTCATGCCCATGTCTGGCACCTCCTGATCAAGCTTCGGAAGCAGCACGTCGCGCAGGAACCCCGGCTCCAGGTACTCCGAGACCGATGCAAGATAGCGCATGACCAGGAACACCATCGCACGCCCATCCGGCACCTGCGCAGCCTCACGCAGCAGGCCGATCCACGACAGGAGTAGCGTCGGGAGATCGGCCGCGCCACCTCCGAACCTCAGCGCGAGCAGCGTGACCGTCGACACCGCGTCCATCGCCCGTTCCCGCAGCTCCGCATCGCTGTAGCGCGAGAGGTCGTCAAGCAGGAAACGGAAGTCGACCGTCAACCCGCCATTGCCACAACCCAACTCACCGTCGGCGTCGGGGCCGCGGCGTGCACCACCGGCAGCGACAGCGGCGCTGGCCACTTCGTCATCCCACTTCTCGACCAGATCCGCGAATCGCGTGCTCCCAGGCCAGGCTCGATCGCCGTGGTAGAGCACCACCGGCACGATCAGCGGGAGCAGTCGCGCTCCCGGATGGTCGCGCCGCCACCGCCCCCAGATCCGAAGCTGGTACTCGAGCAACCTCAGCGGCATCCATGGATCGAAGCTGCTCTGGTGCTCGAGCAACAGGTAGACGAGCGCGTCGCCACGACGATCACGCCGGCTCGCCGTGAAGAGCAGATCGGTCTCCCGATCGCGAAGTTCCTCATCGACGAACGAGCCCGAGACCAAGGTCAACGTCGACAGATCGAGCCGTTCACTCAGGGCCGAAGGCAGCACGAACCGTAGCTCCGCGGCGGCATGCTCGGGGCGCCCGAAGACCGCGCGGACCAGGTGATCGTGAGGGTGATCGTGTGAATGGTCGGCCATCGACCGACACAGACGAACGCCGAAACGCGTGGTGACATCGCTCCTGAGGATTTCTGTGCGACTCGGCGCGGTGGCGACCCACGAGTCGCGTCATCCCGTGCTGCTGGCCGCCGCCTTCAGCCGCTCGAACAACGGCTTCAGCTCCGCCTCGGTCAGCGTCTCCTTCGCCAGCAACTGCTTCGCCCCGTCGAGCAGCACCTGGCGGTGGCTCTCGAGCAACTGGCGGGCGCGCTGGAAGGCGTGCTCGACGAGGGCGCGCACGGCGATGTCGATCTCGCGCGCGGTGGCGTCGGCCTTGTCGCTGCGCGGGGCGAACGGGTTCGAGTTGTTGAGGAACTGGCCGGCGTCGTCGTCATAGGAGACGTGGCCGAGCTCGGTCATGCCGTAGCGCGCGACCATGCTGCGGGCGATCCGCGTCGCGCGCTCGAGGTCGTCGGCAGCACCGGTCGAGAAGTGGCCGAAGATCAGGTGCTCGGCCGCCCGACCGCCGAGCAGCACGGCCATCTTGTTCTCGAGCTCGTCGCGCGTCATGAGGAAGCGGTCCTCGGTCGGCCGCTGCATCGTGTAGCCGAGCGCCCCGATCCCGCGCGGGATCACCGAGACCTTGTGCACCGGATCGGTGCCCGGCAACGCCGCCGCCACCAGCGCGTGCCCCATCTCGTGGTGCGCGACGATGGTCCGCTCGCGCTCATTCAGCAGTCGGTTCTTCTTCTCGAGCCCGGCGACGATGCGCTCGACGGCCAGCGTGAAGTCGTTCAAGTCGACGGCGTCGCCCTTGCGCCGCGTCGCCACCAGCGCCGCCTCGTTGCAGAGGTTCTCGAGATCGGCACCCGTGAAGCCGGGCGTCAGCGACGCGACCTGCTCCATCTCGAGGCCGGCGACCACTTTCACCTTCTTGAGGTGCACCTTCAGGATCGCCACGCGTCCGCGGTGATCGGGCCGGTCGACCAGCACCTGGCGATCGAAGCGACCCGCGCGCAACAGCGCCGGATCGAGGATCTCGGGGCGGTTGGTGGCGGCGGCGTTGCCGGGCACCGATCCGGTGCACAAGGTCTCGGTGATCCCGCGC
>CAYRQC010000763.1:0-5126 GCA_964426265.1 uncultured Phycisphaerales bacterium
TCGACTTCATCTTGTCGAAGAAGTCGAAGATGATCTCGGCGAGCGGAATGGTGAAGGAGAGCAGCACGCGCGTCGGCGAGATGTGCTCCTGGCCGAGGACCCTGCCGTGGCGGTCGATCGCGAGCTTCAGGATCGCCCCGAGCGTGTCGATCGGCACCACGAGGCGCAGCTTCACCATCGGCTCGCGCATCTCGACGATGGAGGTCGGATCGGGCAGCTCGGCCGGGTTGCTGAGGCTCCGGATGGTGCCGTCGTTCATCAAGATCTCGTAGGTCACCGTCGGCGAGGTCTGGACGATGTCGAGCCCCGAATGGCGTTCGAGCCGCTCCTGCACGATCTCCATGTGGAGCAGGCCGAGGAACCCGCAGCGGAAGCCGAAGCCGAGCGCGTCGGAGGTCTCCGGCGTGAACGAGAAGCTGGCATCGTTGAGCTGGAGCTTCTGCAGCGCCTTGCGCAGCGCCTCGAAGTCCTTGTTCGCGGTCGGATAGATGCCGCAGTAGACCATGTGCAGCGGCTCGCGGTAGCCGGGCAGCAGCGCGACGTCGACGCCACGGAGCGTGACCGTGTCGCCGATCTTGATGTCCTCGAGCGACTTCACGTTCGCGATGACGTAGCCGACCTCGCCCGCCTTCAGCTCCGCGCACGGCTCCATGTGCGGGCGGAAGCGGCCGATCTCGAGCACCTCGTACTCGGCCTTCGCCACGATCATCTTGACCACGTCGCGCTTGTGCAGGACGCCGTCGATCAGGCGCACATGGGCGATGACGCCGCGGTAGTCGTCGAACTCGGCGTCGAAGAGCAGGGCGCGCAGCGGCAGATCGAGGCGGCCGTTGGGTGCCGGGATCTCCTGGATCACCGCCGCCAGCACCTCCTGGATGCCGATGCCCTGCTTGGCGCTGATCAGCTTGCAGCGCTCGCGCTCGAGCAGCAGGTTGTGCTCGATCTCCTCGGCCACCTCGACCGGCCGCGCGTGCGGCAGGTCGATCTTGTTGATGACCGGGATCAGCATGAGCCCGAGATCCTGCGCAAGCTGGCAGTTGGCGATCGTCTGCGCCTCGACGCCTTGCGAGGCATCGACCAGCAGCAGCGCCCCCTCGCACGCGCGCAGGCTGCGGGCGACCTCGTAGCTGAAGTCGACGTGGCCGGGGGTGTCGATCAAGTTCAAGAGGTAGTCGACGCCTTCGTGGCGGAAGTTCAGCGCGACTGCCTTGGCCTTGATCGTGATGCCGCGCTCGCGCTCGAGGTCCATCGAGTCGAGCACCTGCGCCTGCCCGACATCCTTGCGGCGCATCAGCCCGGTCGTCTCGAGCAGGCGGTCGGCGAGCGTGGACTTGCCGTGGTCCACGTGCGCGATGATGCAGAAGTTGCGGATTTGGGCTTGGTTCACGTCGTGGTCGGTGCGCTGCGGAGGAAGTCGAGGAGGCGCGCCAGCGCCCGGCCGCGGTGGCTCACGCGGTCCTTCTCGGCGGAGTCGACCTCTGCGAAGGTCTTGCCGAGGTCGGCCGAAAGGAAGAGGGGATCGTAGCCGAAGCCGCTGCTGCCGCGCTCGGCGTCGAGGAGCGTGCCTTCGGTGACGCCGTCGGCTTCGAAGACGATCGCGTCCTCGTCGGCGAGTGCGAGCGCGCAGCGGAAGCGCGCAGTTCGGCGCGGCGGCGCGACGTCGCGCAACGCCGCGAGGAGCTTGCAGCGATTGTCGGAATCGCTCGCGGTGGGACCGGCGTAGCGAGCGGAGTGGACGCCCGGCGCGCCGTCGAGCGCGTCGACCTCGAGCCCCGAGTCGTCAGCGAGGCAGGTCTGGCCGGTGTGGCGCGCGTACCAGAGCGCCTTCTGGCGCGCGTTCGCGGCGAAGGTCGCCCCCTCCTCGGGTGCGGTCGCCACGTCGGGGTAGAGCTCGAGCGTGAAGAGGTGAACGCCGAGCGCGCCGTCGGTGACGATTCGCGCCAGCTCTTTCTGCTTCTTCGGGTTGTGCGTCGCGAGCAGGATCGCGAGCATCCCCGAGTGGCTTGCGCCGTCGTCGCTCACGCGATCACTCGTCGGCCGGCAGCGGGCCGGCGAGCGCCTTCTGCTGGAGCGTGAAGACCTCGCCGAGCGCCGTGCGCGCTGCGCCGAGCAACTGGTCGAGCTGCGCTGGCGTGAACGCTCCGCGCTCAGCGCCGCCTTGGACCTCGACGAAGCGGCCGTCCGCCGTCATCACCACGTTCAAATCGACCTCGGCGCGCGAGTCCTCCTCGTAGCAGAGATCGACGATCACGCTGCCGCCGTGGAGGCCGACCGACATCGCACCGACGTGGGTCGCGAGCGGCTTTCCGCGCAGCCAGCCGCGCTGCTCCATCACGCGAAAGGCGTCGACCAGCGCCACCATAGCGCCGTTGATCGCGGTCGTGCGTGTGCCGCCATCGGCCTGCAGCACGTCGCAGTCGACGCAGACGGTGCGGCCCGGAAAGCGGCCGGTGTCGACTGCGGCGCGCAGGCTGCGGCCGATCAGCCGGCCGATCTCGAGCGAGCGCGCATCGACGCGACCGGAGCGCTCGCGCTGTTTGCGGCCGCCGGTGGAGCCAGGGAGCATCGCGTACTCGGCGGTGAGCCAGCCCTTGTTGGTGTTGAGCAGGAAGGGGGGGACGGTCTCCTCGAGCGTCACCGTGCAAAGGACGATGGTGCGGCCCGAGCGGGCGAGCACGGATCCGAGCGGCGCCTCCGTGAAGTGGCGCGTGAACTCACAGGGACGAAGCTCATGCGGTTGACGGCCATCCGGACGCAATGCAGGCTCCATGCGAGACAACGAAAGAGCGGGCGATCGAAAAGCGGGGGATTCTAGAGCCGCACAAGCGCGGAGACGTGGCCGCCTTGGATGCGAGCGGCGCCGATCTCGAGCGCGCCGTCGAGCTGGAGCGATCGCAGCTCCCCTTCGACGACGCGATCGGGGAGGGTCGCGCGGACGTGCCGGCCGCCGAGCTCGGTGCGTTCGAGGAAGCGATCGCGCAGTCGCCCGGGGTCCGACCCGAGCGCCTCGCCGAGCCGCCAGTCGAGCGCTGCGAGCAACCGCAACGCGCAGTCGGGGACGTTGATCACCGCGCCTTCGAGCGCGAGTGACGTCGGCGGCGTCGCGCAGTCGGCGGGCAGCTCGCTGGCGGCGTGGCCGACGTTGATCCCGATGCCGATCGCCACGGTGGCGGGCGACCCGGGGCGCAGCTCGGCGAGGACACCGGCGAGCTTGCGCTCGCGCACCAGGACGTCGTTGGGCCACTTGATGCGGTGGGGGAGCTCGAGCGCGGCAAGCAGGTCGCTCACCGCGACGGCGGCCGCCCAGGTTGCCAGCGCCGCCGGCCGCCCGTCCGGCCAGACGACGATGGCGGTCACCGCGAGCGACCTTCCCGGCAGGTCGTGCCAGCGGTGGCCGCGGCTGCCGTGACCTTGCGTCTGTCGGCACGCGAGCAGGACGGTGCCATCGACCGGCTCGCCCGCGTCGATGCGTCGCAGCGCCTCGCCGTTCGTCGAGTCGACCTCGGCGAGCAGCTCGATCCGCTTCAAGAGCGTCCCGCGCCATGCGCCGAGTGTGGTCCAGGCGTCCTGCATGAACGGAGGTTACTCGGCGGCTGCTCGTCGATGGCCAAGCACGCCGACCAAGCGCTCCCAAAACGACGGGAGCCGGCTTTCGCCGGCTCCCGTCCGAGGCATGAAGGAGACCTCGCCGCCCTCCGATCGCTTGGAGGGCGTCTCGCTTCTCAGATCACCAACCTCTTTCGCATCTTGTCGAGCTGGATCTTGAGCTTCGCCATCACGTTGCTGCGGATCTGGCAGACGCGCGACTCGGTGAGGTTCAGCACGTCGCCGATCTCCCGCATCGTCAGCCCTTCGTAGTAGTACATGATGATGATCAACTTCTCCTTCTTGGTGAGGGAGCGCGTGATCGCGCGCAGGACGTCCTTCTGGTTCAGCGTCTCGATCGGATCGAGCGACGCCTTGTCCTCCAGCATCTCGACCTTCTCGAGCGAGTCCTCGTCCTCGTGGTCGTCCCACTTCTCGGAGAGCGAGAAGATGTTGCAGACCGACGCCTCCTCGACCATGCCGGAGAGCTCGTCGATCGGGACGCCGAGCTTCTCCGCCATCTCGTAGTCGGTCGGCTCGCGGCCGAGCTCCACTTCGAGGGCCTTCCACGCCTTCGCGAGCTGGTGCGACTTGAGGCGGACCAACCGCGGCACCCAGTCTTGGCTGCGCAGCTCGTCCAAGATCGAGCCGCGGATGCGCGTCGTGCAGTAGGTCTTGAACTTGATGCCGCGCTCGAGGTCGAAGCCGTCGATGGCGTCCATCAGCCCAAAGACGCCGGCGCTCGTGAGGTCGTCGAGCTCGATCGACTTCGGGAGCGAGACGAGGAGTCGCTCGGAGATGTACCGGACGAGCGGCAGGTAGCGCTCGATCAGCAGGTTGCGGAGGTTCGGGTCACCGCTCTGCTTGTAGGTCTTCCAGACGTCCTCGATCTCAGGGCCGTCGGGGACGAGCGATCGCGAGTCGCGCTCTTTCCGCTTCGGTGCCGACACCGACCCGCTCACAGCAACCTGCCCCATGAGAATCGCTCCTCGTTGGGGGGCGTTCGCATTCAGAGCGTGACGGGTGGTGGACCCCTCGAAAGGAGGGGGACCATCGCTCCGGTGCTCCGGTGCGGCAGCTGGCTGCCATTCCTCGCTGGGCTCGCGGTCGCGAGCTCGGCTCGGAGAAGGCCCTTTAGCTTTGCGCCCCTTCCTTTCGGAAAGTTTGCCCTTGGTCCATGGCGTTGATCGCCTGGGTATGAAACGTGGACAATATGTACAAAATAATTCAAGTCTGTCAACCAAGTGGGGCAAGGAATTACCCGTGGTCAGCTTGATCCGAGTCCCGGCGATCCACCTGTTGCGCGGTGGAATCAGCCCCGGCGCCATCGGCGCCGCGCCGCCCATCAGGCGGCGAGGAGGGGGAGGCCGCGTGTCGCGGCCGACGTGGGGGAGGGCTCGCCCTGAGCAGAATCCACAAGTCCACCCGCTGGACACGGCGTCTTCGGATCGATAGACCTTGAAGGGTGGAGATCGCCGGAGCGACGCTCGAAGCCGAGGACATCGCATGGATCGAGCGCGAGGGGGCTCGTCCTGGTGCGA
>CAYRQC010000764.1:0-15181 GCA_964426265.1 uncultured Phycisphaerales bacterium
TCCGCGCTGGGTTGAGGAGTGGGTGCCGCTGCTGCGGGAGCGGGGAGCGCAGGTCGACGGGGCGCTGCGCTTCCCGACGGTGGACGAGCTGGCGCGGACCGACGTGCTGGTGATCTACGCGGCCGAGGGCGGCTCGATCCACGGCGGCGAGCGCGCGGCACTGGACGCGTTCGTGGCGCGCGGCGGCGGAATCGTCGCGCTGCACGATTCGGTCTGCGGCGACGACCCGCACTGGTGGAAGACGGTGATCGGCGGTGCGTGGGAGCACGGCCACTCGCAGTGGCACACCGGTGAGATCGACCTCTACTACGCCGATCGCGACCACCCGATCGCGCACGGCTGCGGCAACTTCCGGCTGCGCGACGAGATCTACCACCAGCTCCACTTCGCCGAGGGCGTGCACGTCCTTGCCGACAGCTTCCACACCGTCTTCGACATCGCGCCGCAAGCGTGGGCCTTCGAGGGGGCGCACCACCGCGCGTTCGTCTCGTTGCAGGGGCACTTCCACGACTCCTTCTCCCATCCCGCTTGGCGCGCCTTCGTGCTGCGCGGCATCGCGTGGGCGGGTCGGCGCGCCGTCGACCTGCTCCTCACTGCGGAAGAGCGCGCCGCCCTCGCCTATCCGCCGGGTGGCCCGACCCGGCCCGAGGATTCCCACGCTGCGCTCGAGCTCCATCCCGAGTTCGCGCTCTCGCTGGTCGCCGCCGAGCCGGCGATCGAGAAGCCGATCTCGATCGAGTGGGACGCCCGCGGCCGGATGCTCGTCGCGCTGACGCCGGGCTATCCCGAAAAGGCGCAGTTCTCGGGGGTTCCGGCGCACGACGAGATCGCGCTCCTGGTCGATGCCGACGGCGACGGGTGCGCCGAGTCGCGCAAGACCTTTTTCACCGGGCTCGATCTCGTGACGTCGCTGGTGCCGTGGCGGGACGGCGTGATCGTGAGCGCGTCGCCCGAGCTCCTCTGGCTGCGCGACACGAACGGCGACGACGTCTGCGACGACAAGGTCGTCCTCTTTCGCGGCTTCGGTTACGGCGACACCCACGCGACGGTGAGCAACCTGCGCTTCGGCCTCGACGGCTGGATCTACGCGACGCAGGGCTACAGCGGTGGCGACTCGCGTCATGTGATCGGCGTCGACGGCGAGGACCACGGCCACATCGGCAACGGCCTCTTTCGCTTCCGTCCCGACGGCAGCGCGATCGAGATGGTGAGCGCGTATGGCTCGAACACGTGGGGGCTCGACTTCAGCGACGACGACGAGCTCTTCTTCACCATGGCGAACGGCGCCCATCTGCGGCACGTCGTGCTGCCCGAGCGGGTGCTGGCGGGCGGGCGCGTCGGCGGCGTCGAGAGCTTCGCCGAGGTGCCCGACCACGATCGCGTCGTCCCGCTCACGCATGAGAGCGTGCCGGCCTACGTGCAGATCGACTTCGTCGGCGGCTTCACGGCGGCGGCGGGCTGCCTGCTCTACACCGGCGGTGCCTGGCCCGAGCCGTGGCGCAACGCCCACTTCGTGACTGAGCCGACGGTCAACCTCGTCCACCATGACGTGCTGAAGACGGCCGGTGTGACGTTCCGCGGCAGCAAGGCGCGCGAGGAGGAGTTCCTCGCCGGGCGCGATCTCTGGTTCCGTCCCGTCCACCTGCGTGCCGGCCCCGATGGCGCGGCCTACCTGCTCGATTTCTACAACCAGGCGGTCGTCCACAACGACACGCGCGGACCGCCGCACGGTCCGACCAATGCGGCGCGCCGGCCCGATCGCGATCACCAGTACGGCCGGATCTGGCGGATCCAGCATCGTGCGGCGCAGGTGACCGCGGTACCCAAGCTCGCCGACGCGACGGGCGAGGAGCTGGTCGCGGCGTTCGAGCATCCGAACCGTTGGGTGCGCGTGACGGCGCTGCGACTGTTGATCGAGCGCGGCGCGGCGCAGTGGCGTGCGCCGCTATTGAAGATGGCGCGCGAGGGGCGGAGTGGCACCGCGCGGCAGACGGCGGCGTGGGGGCTGCAACACGCGGGGGCGATCACGACGGAACTGATCGCCGCGCTGCTGGACGATCGTGATGCGGGCGTGCGCAAGGCGGCGGCGCGGCTCGCGGCGCTCGCGGGCGGTGCGCGCGACGCTGCCGCCGCGCTGCTCGCCGACACGCTTGCGAAACATCTCACAGAGCCCGACGAGCGGGTGCGCCTCGAGCTGCTGGCAGCGCTCGGTGATCTTCCGTTGACCGATTCCGTCGCGACGGCGCTGATCGCGATCTGGCCGCGCCTCGGTGATGACTGGTCGCGAACGGCGCTGGTGCGCGCGGCGGCGCGCGATGCAGTCCGCATGGTGACGCTGCTGCTACGCGCCCCGAATGGTGGCGAGCTGCGCGGCCTCGCGGAGCACGTGGTCGCGCGTGCGGTGCGCACCGGCGGGACGTCGCTCGCGGCCGACTTCGTGCAGTGCGTCGCCGAGCACGCCGCCGATCCGGTACTCGCGCGTGCCGTACTCCGGTCGTTGACCGTTGCGCTGCCGGTCGACGCCCGCCTCACCCTCACTCCCGATTCCGCGCGAGCGTTGCGTGCTCTTCTGGAGAGCCGCGACGTCGAGCTGGCGCTGGTTGCGCTACCGCTCGCGGTGCGCTGGGATCCGGAGGCGCGCCTCGCGAGCGCAATGACGGGCCTCGGCGATCGGCTCGCCGCGACGCTGCGAGACGGCGGTCTGCCATCGGCGGCGCGCGCGCAAGCATTGCGCACGCTGCTCACGATCCCGGCGCGCCGCACGGCGGCAATCGAGGCGGCGGCGTTGCTGCTGGTGTCGGCCGCGCCACTCGACCTGCAGCTCGCGGCGATCGATGCGCTCGGATCCACCGACGACGTCGAGGCGGCGCGCCTGCTGGTCAGCGTGTTCGGCGTGGTCTCGGATCAGCCGCGCGAGCGGATCTTCGATCTCGTCGTCGCGCGCACCCGCTGGACGGCGGCGCTTCTCGATCGCATCGAAGGGCGCCCTCAGACGGCGCGCGAGCTCGGCCCGCAGCGCCTCCATCGCCTGAGAAGCCACCCCGATGCGTCGACCGCGGCACGCGCCACGAAGCTGCTCGCCGCCGCGTTGCCGCCGATGAACGAGTCGATCGAGGCGCTGATCGCGCAGCTCCTGCCGGCCGTCGACCGACCGGGCGATCGCGCCGCCGGCAAGCTGCACTTTCAGAAGAACTGCATGCCGTGCCACACGGTGAGCGGCGAGGGCGGCAGGGTTGGCCCCGACCTCACTGGAATGGGAGTGCACGGCGCACGCGACCTGCTGCCGGTGATCCTCGATCCCAACCGGGTGGTCGAGGGCTCCTACACCGAGTGGCAGGCGGAGACGCGCGACGGTCGCCTCGAGACCGGCGTGCTGGTGCGCGAGACGAGCGAATCGGTGGTGCTGCGCAATGCACAGGGCGACCAGGAGATCGTGCGCGCCGATCTGGTGAAGCTCAAGAACAGTGGTCGCTCACTCATGCCCACCGGCTTCGAGGAGCTCGGCGCGACGGCACTGTGCGACCTGATCGCCTTCCTCGCCGGTGACACGCAGGGTTGGCGCGTGGTCGACCTGCGGACGCACGCAACGGCGAGCAGCGCCACCGGTCTCTACGACGAACGGCGCGACTCGAGTCCGATGCGCTTTCGCCGATACGGGATCGTGAACGTGCACGACGCACCCTTCGAGCTGCTCGACCCGCGCCGAACGGTCTCCGGCTGCAACGCGCTCGTGCTGAAGGGCGGCCTCATCGCCGACTGGGACAGCAAGGTGAAGCGGCCGCAACGCGTGGAGCTGCCGATCGGTCTCGATCTCGAGCGACTCCATCTGCTCGGCGGCATCGCGGCGTGGGGCTGGCCCTACTTCACCGAGATCGAGCCGATCCTGAAGGTTGGCTGGCACTACGCCGACGGCAGCGTCGCCGAGACGGTGCTGCAGAACGGCGTCGAGTTTGCGGACTGGATCGGCCGCAACGACGTGCCGGGCTCCGAGTTCGTGCCAGGGCTGCTGGACGATGGCTCGCCGGGGCAGGTGCGCTACTTCACGTTGACGCCGCCGAAGTCGGGGCGCGTCGAGTCGCTCGTCCTCGAGAGCTTCGACAACCGCTATGCGCCGACCCTGCTCGCGCTGACCGCCGAGCTCGCGGGAGCGACGAGGAGTGCCGCAGTGACACCGCTTCCGCCCACGCCGCCGGCCGAAATCGTCCTCTTCGGTGGCGGCTCGAGCCACGACTTCACGCGCCATTGGGGTGTGACCGACGTGGCGACGCTTGCCCGCGCCGGATTCACGAGCGCGAGCTACCACGAGACCGCCGCCGCACTGCTGGCGGCGCTCCCGGCGGCAAAGGTCGTGGTGCTCGCCAACAACCAACCGCTGCCCGATCCCGCGTTGCGCCGCGCGCTCTTCGATTTCGTCGAGGGAGGCGGGACGCTGGTGCTCCTCCACGCCGCGACCTGGTTCAACTGGCCCGACTGGCCCGAGTGGAACGAGCGACTGGTCGGTGGCGGAGCGCGCAGCCACGAGGCGTACGGCGCGTTCGAGGTGGAGGTGGTCGCGGCCGACCATCCGCTCGTCGCCGGTGTGCCGGCGCTCTTCAAGGTTGCGGATGAGCTCTATCGCTTCGAGCCGTTCGCCCCTGCGAGCTCGACCGTGCTGCTGCGCGGTCGCTCGCTGGTCTCGCCCGATCGCTTTCCCGTGGCGTGGACGCACACCGTCGGGAAGGGCACGGTCGTGGTGACGACGCTCGGCCACGACGCCGCGGCGCACGGCCATCCCGCCTACCAGACATTTCTTGTCAACGCGGTCGGCGCGGCGCTGCGGCGCTGACCCTGTGTCATCTCATTCGCATGCCGTCCGCAGAGTGCGAGCTTTCGCGTCACTTGCGACACTGTGGCCAACACCGCAGCTCGCCGCCCAGTCCGCTCCGCTCCGCGACAAATCGCTGGTTGCGTGGGTCCGTATCGCCGATCTCGACGCACGCGGTGGCAGCGTGCTCACGATCCAGGATGAGGCCGAGGCGTTCGACGGGCTCGTGTTCGGGGAGATCGCTCCGCGTCGTTGGATGACCGGCAGTGACCTCTTCCGGCGCACGGCGCGCGAGCAGTCGACGTGGCCCTCGGAGTCGGCCGCGCGCGACCAGATCGTGCAGATCGCCGCGACGTGGTGCGGGAACGAGGTCGTGCTCTATCGCGATGGTCGCGAGCTCGAGCGGCACGCCATCGAGCGCCCGCAGGAGTTCGGCGACGACGCGCGCGTCGTGATCGGGCTGCGCCATCTCGCGGCCGGCGATCGCGCGACTTTCCGCGGCGCGGTGCTCGACGCGCGGATCTATCGCGAGGTGCTCGACGCGGAGCAGCTCCGCTCCTTGGAGTGCGATCGGCGTGGCGAGCGGCCGCCTCTAGCCTGGTGGTCGTTCGAAAAAGGCTCGGCCGCGGATGCCATGGGCCGTTTTCCAGCTGCGCAACTCTTCGGTGCCGCCCAAATCGAGCAGGGCGAGCTCGTGCTGCCCGCCGCCGAGTCGTACTTCGTGGCGGGTGCGGAGCCGCTGCGCACGCGCGCGAACGAGGCGTGGCCGGTGTGGCACCTCACCGCGCGACCCGACGAGGGCGTTTGCCTGCCTTACGACAGCAACGGCTGCATCTGGTGGCACGGCCGCTACCACCTCATGTACATCTTCCAGGATCCGCGCCGTCCGCAGGGTGGCCACTGTTGGGGCCACGCCTCGAGCGCCGATCTCGTCAACTGGACCTTCCATCCACCCGCGCTCGTGCCCGAGCCGGGCGATCCCGACCACGGCATCTTCAGTGGCAACGCCTTCGTGAATCGCGACGGTCGGCCGATGCTCTGTTGGTTCGGCATCGATGCAGGTGTGTGTGTTGCGACGGCCGTCGATGACGAGCTCCTGCGCTGGGAGAAGCATCCGGCGAACCCGATCGTCCCGATTCCCAAGCCGGGCGAGCCGGGCCACGGCGTCTACACCGTGTGGGATCCATTTCTCTGGCGCGAGGGTGCCGATTACGTCTGCCTGCTCGGCGGCAATACGCTGCCGGGTGGCAAAGACACGCTCTACACGGGCCGTTCGAAGGACCTCCTCCATTGGGAGTGGCTCCATCCCTTCTACGAGCAGCCCGATCCGACCTGGACGATCGCGGGTGAGGATTGCTCCTGCCCGGACTTCTTTCCGCTCGGTGATCGGCACGTGCTCCTCTGCATCAGCCACAAGGTGGGTGCCCGCTGTTATGTCGGCCGCTTCGATCCGGTGGCGCTCCGATTCGAGCCCGAGCGTCACGTGCGGATGAACTGGCCGGGCGGGACGTTCTTCGCGCCCGAGAGCTTGGTGGATCCAACGGGACGGCGCCTCTTCTGGGCGTGGGTCACCGATCCGCGCGCGATGACGACCCAGCGGGCGACCGGCTCCGGCGCGCAGAGCCTGCCGCGCGTTCTCGAGCTTGCAGGGGACGGTTCGCTGCGGATCACACCCGCGCGCGAGCTCGAGGCGCTGCGGCGCGAGCGCATCGTCGTCGCGCCGCGCGAGCTGCCGGCCGACCAGAGCGTGGAGCTCGACGAGGTGCGCGGCGACGTCCTGGAGTTCGAGGTCGAGATCGATCCGTGCGGCGCGGCCGAGATCGCACTCGAGGTTCGCTGCGCTCCGGATGGGAGCGAGGCGACGGCGATCCGCTTCCGGCCGGCGGCTGGCACGCTCTCGATCGACCTCGCGCGCTCGACCACGCGCCGCGACGTCCACTACTCCGCCGGGCCGATCGACGGCTACGGCGGGCGCTGCGATCCGCGCACGTCGGTCGACGCCCCGTTCGCGCTTGCGCCGGACGAACCGCTCCGCCTGCGCGTCTTCCTCGACCACCCACTGCTCGAAGTCTTCGCCAACGAGCGCCAATGCCTCACCGAGCAGATTTACCCACGTCGCCGCGATGCGCTCGCGGTCCGCCTCATCGCCCGCGGTGGCGCCGCGCGCCTGATGCACGCCGCGGCGTGGCCGCTCGCGCCGGCACGGTTCATCGACGCGCGGCGGTGAATGGCGGCGGCCGCCTTGTTGCTTCGCGGCGTCGCCGATAGCGTCCGAGGTCATCGACGATGCGGACCGGAACGAAGTCTCCCTGGATCGCGAGCGTGGGCCGGCTCGCCCTGCTGCTCCTGTTCGCCGGTTGTTCGAGCCCGCGCGCCACGGATCGCGCGGTCTCGGTGCTGCTCTTCGTCACCACCGATTGCCCGGTCGCGAATGCGTTCGCGCCGGAGATCAATCGGATCGTCTCGGACTACGGCCCGCGGGGTGTCGCATTCACTCGGGTCTACACCGACGTCACACTCACACCGGAGGCGGTGGTGCTCGGCCGCGATGGCGAGCGGGTCTACCGCGGCCGGATCGACGACCGCTATGTCGCGCCCGGGCAGTATCGAGTGGTCCCGACGACCCACGAGCTGCGCGACGCGATCGAGGCCGCGCTCGACGGCAGGCCGGCAGCCGTGAGCGAGACGCGTGCCGTCGGCTGTCCCATCGACCTGGACTGACCGCCCATGCTCTGCTGGCTCCTCACCCTGCTGATGCCACAGGAGAGCGTGACGCCCACCTTCACGAAGGACGTCGCGCCGCTCCTCTTCCGCCATTGCACCAGTTGCCACCGTACGGGCGAGGTGGCGCCCTTTCCCCTGATCTCCTACACCGACGTGAAGAAGCGGACCAAGCTGATCGGCGAGCTCGTCGCCGCGCGGCGGATGCCGCCGTGGAAACCGGAACCGGGGCACGGCGACTTCGTGGGCGAGCGCCGGATGACCGACGGTGAGATCGCGCTGCTCGAGCGCTGGCTCGACGAGGGAGCGATCGAGGGCGACCCGAACGATCTCCCCGCGCTGCCGCAATACCCCGCGGGATGGCTTTCAGCGTGGCCGTCCGGCACCGATCTCGGTGAGCCCGATCTCGTGGTGAAGATGGCTGAGCCGTTCACCGTCGCCGCCGAGGGCCGTGACACCTATCGCGCCTTCGTCATTCCGCTCGGACTGTCGGAAGACAAGTTCGTCCGCGCCGTAGCGTTCCGAGCGCAGAACCCGCGCGTCGTCCATCATGCGTTGTTGTATCTCGACGTCACCGGCGCGGCGCGCGAGCGGGACGCACAGGATGCAGAGGCGGGCTTCGGTGGACCGGCTCTCGACCCGGTCGCTCTCTACCGTGGTGGCCTGGGCGGCTGGACGCCCGGGGCATTCTCGCAACCCTATCCCGATGGCATAGCCAAGGAGGTGAAGCAGGGGTCCGACCTCGTCGTTCGACTCCACTTCAGCCCCACCGGAAAGCCCGAGATCGAGCAGTCGCAGGTCGGCATCTGGTTCGCCAAGGAGCGGCCCAAACGGCTGGTCTCGATGGTTCCGCTCGCAAACCGGAACGTCGATCTCGCGCCGGGCGATAGCCACGCCCAAGTGGTCGACTCGTGGGTCGTGCCGGTGGATGTCGACCTGATCGGGATCATTCCGCATGCCCACTACCTCGGCCGCGAATGCGAGATCTCGGCGAAGACGCCGGATGGATCGGTGGTGCCGTTGATCTGGATCAGGGATTGGGACTTCGATTGGCAGGAGCAGTACCGGTATCGGTCGATCGTGCGCATCCCGAAGGGATCCGTGCTGAGCATGGTGTGGACGTACGACAACAGCGCCGGGAATCCTCGGAACCCGTCGAATCCACCGAAGCGAGTGCGGTTCGGTGAGCAGACCGAGAGCGAGATGGCGATGGCGCTGCTGCAGCTGGCACCGGTGGACGAGGCCGATGCGGATCTGCTGATGAAGTCGGTGCTCGCGAAGCGCCAGCGTCAGTGACTCGCGGCGCGCCACTGGTCGGCGCCCGCCGTCTGCAGCGTGACGATCGCGGCCAGCGTCCCGATCCACAGGGGAAGCCAGCTCAGCGCGAAGAGCACGTTCTGCACCTCCGCGCCGAGATGGTCGAGGACGCCGGAGTCCGAGACGACGAAGATCGACAGGAGGCCGGCCCACGCGGCCGGGCGCCAGCGCGGCTGTCCCCAGAGGAGCCAAAGCGCGGGCAGCAACGCGAGCGTGTAGTAGTGCAGCCAGACCAGCGGGGAGAGCGCGAACAACACCATTGCACCCATCGCCATCGCGATATGCGGATCGCGAAGCACTTGCAGGCCGCCGCGCCAGATCCACCGGACGATCGCCACTCCCCGCGGCTTGGCCCAGGCGAGCGCACCGAGGCCGGACGCCGTGAGGAGGCTCGCCACCACGATGGCCGCCCGCGGTTTGCCGATCTGCAGGAGCTGCGAGACGAGCGGGATGACGGAAGCGTTGCTGTCGTTGGTTCGCGGCTCGACCGGCGCGTCCGCGTTCGGCATCAACACGCGGTACCAATCCTGCCAGACGGTCCACGAGTGATAGTAGAGACACGGCACCACTGCCAGCGCGAGGCACGCGACCAGCGCGCCGACCGCCGCCAGCGTGCCGACGCGCAGGCCTTGCGTCGCAAGCAGATGCAACGTGAGGAGCAGGGTGACCGCTGCCAGGTTTGGTTTGAACAAGGCCAGGGCGCCGACCGCGAACAGGAAGAGCGTGCTGCAGGCCGTCCGGATCGCCGTGGAGCGTTGGCAGGCGGTGAGCCGGACAGCGAACCAGGCGATCAAGGAGTATTGGAAGAGTTGGATGGCATTGCTGTTGCCGCCGGTGGTGTCGGCCAGGAAGGGCCCGTTGACCAAGGTGAGGAGCAGGCTGGTGACACCGCTCTCGAACCAGGTGACGCGATGCACGATCCCGAGCACGAGGATCGCGCCGATGAAGCAGACATGTTGCAACAGGTAATAGAGGCTGAACGCCGTCGAGTAGTCCTCGGGCAGGAAACCGAGAGCGGCATAGAAGACCGGCGTTCCAGTCAGGCGCAGCATCTTCCGATGCTGGCGATTGGCGGACTTCAGCTTCTCGTCCTCGGATCGGTTGACGTAGGCATTCAGCGCCTTCGCACAGCCGCGCTCGTCCTGGTAGGGATTGTCGATGCGCGAGTTCTTGAAGGTCGTACTGAGCGTGGCGATCCGTTGGGCCGCCCAGTAGTGATAGAAGTCGACCCCGAACGATCGCTCCAGGCGCCGGCTCGAGACGTCGAACACCAGGCACGCCAGCAGCGCGACGATCAGGAGCTTCGCCTTCATGGCCCACGCGTCTCCTGAGCGATTCGATCGCGGAAGGATGCCCTCTTACATCGTGCGCGTCTCGGGGGTCAAGGCGCGGCTACGATGCCACTCGATCGCGGCCTGCGGCGAATGGTCTGCCGATGTGCATTGGAGCGTCGATGGATCCGACGTCGGACCGACTGGACGCGCTGACCCGTCGTGCCGGTTCGGAGTCACGCGTCCACCCGTTCTTCTTCGGCGCGGCGCAGCGCCAGCTCTTCGGTTGCCACCATCCGGTGATCGCCGCGGCGCGTCGCTCCGTGGGGGTGGTGGTGTGCGCTCCGATGGGCCACGAGGCGCTCCAGTTCCATCGGGCACTCGGGCAGCTCGCGCAACGCCTGTCCGAGGTCGGCTTCCCGACTCTGCGCTTCGACTACTACGGCTGCGGCGACTCGGCGGGGGCGTGTGAGGAGGGTGCGCTGCAGCGTTGGAGCGCGGACGTCGGGCTCGCCATCGATCAGCTGCGGACGCTCGAGCCCGAGATCGAGAGTGTCGGGCTCGTCGGCCTGCGTGTTGGCGGCACGCTCGCGCTCCTGGCCGGCGCAGAGCGGAGTGACGTCGATGCACTCGTGTTGTGGGATGCCGTGACGAATGGTGGCGGCTACCTCGCGGAGCTGACGGCACTCCAGCGTGACGCGTTGCGCACTGCACACCTGCTTCCGACTCCGGAAGAGGAGCGTGAGCCGTTCCGGGAGTTCCTCGGGTTTCCAGTGGGTGAGGTGTTGGCGGAAGAGCTCCGAGCACTCGATCTCGCGACGCTGGGGCGGCAGCCCGCGAGCCGCGCGCTGGTGCTCACCAGCCATCCGCTCGGCGATTCGGCGGCGCTCGCCGATCTGTTGCAACGACTTGGCGTTGCGGTGGAGGTCGAGGCGCGGCCGACGCCGCGAGTCTGGGCTTGGTCGGAAGACGACAGCAAGCAGACGGTCCCTTTCGAGCTGCTGCAGTCGATCGTGTCGTGGTTCGAGGCGGTTCGTGGGCGGTGATCCGACGCCGCTGGTGCGCGAGGAGGCGGTGCAGTTCGGCGCGACCGGCTGCCTCGTCGGCGTCGTCACCGAGCCGGCCGTGGTCCGCGCGGAGCTGCCGGCCTTCGTGCTCCTCAGCGCGGGAATCACCCACCGGGTCGGCCCGAACCGCCTCTTCGTCCGCATCGCGCGGGAGCTCGCCGCGCTCGGGTTCGTCGCGCTGCGCTACGACGCCTCGATCACCGGCGACAGCAAGCTCGCGAGCCCGCGCGCCGGCGCCGCGAATCTCGAAGCACTACACGCGGAGCCCCGTCACGCGCTCGATTGGCTCGCTGTCTCGCGCGGCATCGAGCGCTTCGTGATGCTCGGGATCTGCTCGGGTGCCGTGGCGTCGTTCTCGATGGTGCGCCGCGATCCGCGGGTCGTGGGCGCGGTGTTGATCGGGCTGCCGCCGCCGCGTGGTCCGCTCACGACGCGCGTCATGGCGCGCCATTTCCTGCGGCTCACGTTCGCCAGCTCGTTCCGCGCCCGGAAGTGGCGGGCCCTCGTCGCGTTGCGCTTCGATTTCCGGCGCGTCGTGCGGACCATCGCGAGTCTCGTCGGCAGCACGATCCGTCGTCCGTTGCGGCGTGCGCCGCTGGTGCCGCGCGCAGCCAGCGAAGCGCTCGTGGGGGTCCAGGGCGAGCTCGTCGACGTCCGGCGCCACGTCGCCGCGCTCGTCGAACGCGGCGTGCGCCTCACCTTCATCCACGCCGAAGGTGACGAGGGGCTCGACTACTCGCGAATGCTGCTTGGTCGCGATCTCGGCAAGCTTCCCGCCAGCGACCGGCTGACGATGACGATCATCCCCGGTGCCAACCACGTCTACACACTGCGCTCGAGCCAGACGCGGCTGCTTGCCGTAGTTCGAACGTGGGCGGCGAGCTTCATCCACAGCCCCTCCGATCGGTGACGCGCACCGACGTACCGATCCGGGGGTCCTACGCCGACGTTTTCCGCACTCACTCTCAGCCTCCGATCAGCCGCCGCAGTCGCTCGCGGCAGTGGCGCGACTTCTCGTCGTAGCCGTAGGTCGCCGTGATCCCGAGTGTGTTCGAGAGCAGGCGGTTGGCGCCGGTCCCGTCCGAGAGGCCGACCTTGCCGCGGAAAGCGAGTGATCGCGAGAGCAGCCCGGCGCGCGTTGCGGCCTCGCGGAGGACGTGCTTCTCGACGCCCGCCACGTAGCAGAGCTCGCGCGGGACACTCAGCGCCACGTCGATCACACTCGGTGTCCAGAAGACGTGGTGGGCCGCGATGCCGCGCGACCAGTGGAGGAAGGGCGCCAGCTCGCCGGTCCAGCGCGTGCGCTCGATGAGCTCGGCCGTCGATGTGAGCCCGACGGCACCCATGTAGCCCGCGTGGCGCAACATGCCGTCGAAGAGCAGGTCGGAGCCGTAACCGGTCACGATCCGCCGGCAGCTCGGTGCCGCCGCCGCGTAGAGCACGGAAAGCTGGACGAGGATCTCGGCGGTGAGACCATCGAACACCTCGTTCTGGAAAACGACCCGTTCCAGCTCCTGCTCGACCATCGATGCGTCGAACTGCACTTCGCGGTGCGTGCAGCCGAGCCCATCCGCGAGGTTCCGCGCTGCCTCGAACTCGTCGCCGAAGCGGGTGCCGAGCGAGTAGCTCGCGACCGGCCCACCACGGCGCGCGAGCGCGCAAGCGATCGAGGAGTCGATGCCACCGGAGATGAACGCACCGGTGGGTTCGTTGGCCGTGCTTGAGTCGCTGGCTTGGATTGCATGGTTCGATGGAACAACCTGAACGAAGGAGTCGATCAGCGTCCGTCCCAGTCGTTCGGGCCAATCGGTGCGGTCCGGCTCCGCCGAGCGCGGTGGGTCGAAGCGCAGCGGACGCCCCTCGATGAGCAGTCGCCCGTTCGCAAGTGTGAGCGAGCAACCCGGCGGCACCCGGGAGACGTTCGTGAAGGGTGACCAATCAGCCGCGCGCGGCCCCGCGGCCCGAAGGGGCTCGTCGGGGCGCAGCTCGACCGGAACCACCGCGGCCAGCGCCTTCGCTTCCGGCGAGACGGCCCAGCCGTCACCGCAGCGCGCGTACCAAAGCGGACAGGTCCCGAGCGCGTCCGTCGCGATCGACAGCCCCTCCGGCACCCGGCGCACCTCGAACCCGGCCGTACCGCCGACGAGTGTGTGGCTCAAGCGATCCTGCGTTGCGTGCGTGATTGCCAGCGAGGTCGCCCAGATCACGTGGTCCGCCGTCTCGAGCGCGCGGCGCGCCGTCTCGCGGTAAGGACAGAGCCGCGCCGAGAGCCGCGTGTGGTCGCGTTCCGACAGCACGCGCGATCTCGGGAGCACGAGGAATGGCATTGCGGATCACCGCGACGTCGGGTGCGACGACGGCCCGGCGCTCAAGTGGGGAGCTCGTAGCCAAGGGACTCGGCGAGGCGCGCGGTCGCGCTTTGCAGCGGTCGCGGGAGGCGGATCGTCCGCCACGCGTCGCCCAGGCTCGGCTCGATCGCGTTGCGCCGATGGATGCCGGGATCGCCCGGTCCGCCGAGCATCTGACCTTGACCGTAGGGATCGAGGAGGCTCGGCTCGAACGCGACACCGAGGAACGGGCAGAGCCGGCGCATCACGGTCTCGGGATTCGCGACGAGATCCTCGTAGCGGAGTCGGGAGTACCGCGCCGGGCCGATCTCCTTGCCGAACTCCGCGATGTTGCGGTTGGCCTGCAGCCAGAACCCCTCGGCGATCTCCCACGGGTCGCCTGGCACGTTGCGGATGCGGTCGATCCGATTGCGGACGAACGACTCGATCACCGCGTAGGGGTGGCGCACGAGCCCGACGTAGCGCGGCTCGTCGAAAAGCTCCTCGGCGCGTCGCAACGTGGTCATGCTGAGGGCGTACGTCGGCGTCTTGTCGACGAGCGTGCGACCGCCCTGCTCCAGCAGTGCATAGACCTCGCGCATCGGCGCATCCCGCGTCACCAGCTCCTCGACGAGTGACGAGGCGCGCTCGAAATCGAGTTGCCGCGCGCCCATCAACGCCCGCACCAACCCATCGCGATAGAACTCCGCGAACGGGTCGGCGCTCCACGCTTGCATGCCTTCGTGGTCGAGGAGGAAGAGCTCGGGCGGGCTGAAGAGCGCCGAGTGGCCCGAGAGCATGAGCCGCAGCAACGTCGACCCCGAGCGCGGTGCGCAGAGGACGAAGCTCACGCGGCTCAGGCGCCCGTTTCCGGGAGCGGGGCGCGTTGTTCCGCGCTCCAGCTCTCGGGCGACGAAGCGTGCGAGCGCGTCGATCGACGGCTGCCGGCGGATCTCGGGTGGATAGATCGGCAGCTCGAGATCTCGGGTCAGCGCCGCGCTGAGATGCGCCGCGAGCAGCGTCGGGTCGAAGCGGTCGAGCCGGCCTTCGGCGTCGAGCCGATCGACCGGGAGGTCGAACGCGGCGGCGACTTGTGCGCGCAGGTAGGCGACGAGCTGGGCCGTGCGCTCGGTGCCGGTTGCGGCGACCAGCCGCTCTCGTAGCGGTCGCGTGTCACGCGGCGCGGCCGCTGGCGTCGCGGCCACGCCATGCGTCTTGCGGATCGAAGCGACGAGCCCGGCGATCGTCGGACGCGCGAACAGGCCGGCCAGCGAGAGGTCGGCATTCGTGAAACGCTCTCGCAGGCGCGCAAGCATCTGTGTCGCGAGGAGCGAGTTGCCGCCGTGCTCGAAGAAGCTGTCATCCGGCGTCGCCTTCGACAGGCCGAGGAGTTGCGTCCAGATGCGGATGACCGCCGCCTCGATCTCGTCCGGTGGTGGCGCGGCCTCGAGCGGTGACGTCGACGCGTCGCGCTGTTCGTCGCCCGCCTCCGGCCGTGCGATCGGCGTCACGCGGGCCGCGACCCTCTTCGTGAGCGGCGTCTTCGACACCAGGACGTGGGGATGCGGCGCCGCGAGGATCCGCGCGAAGACGTCGCGGCCCTCGTCACACGTCAACCCGTCGCGCAGGAGTCGCTCCTTCGCGTCGCGAAGGGCGTCCGGCACTTGGGCGTCG
>CAYRQC010000765.1:0-7617 GCA_964426265.1 uncultured Phycisphaerales bacterium
AGCGCGCTGCCAGAGCTGCTTCCGCGAGACGTGGCCGCACTGGTTCCCGAAGGAAGCCGACGCCACCTTCGACGGCCGCGTCTTTTCCGATTACCACGCGCGCATCCGCGAGGTGCTCGAGAAAGCCGACGCGCTGATCGCCCCGTCGCCCTTCGCACGCCGGATCTTCGCGCGCGATGGGATCGCGCCGGCGCGGATCGACATCGTCGAGTACGGGATGGATGTGGCCGCGTATCACGACGTGCGACGCATCGCGTCCTCGACCTTTCGCATCGGTTTCCTCGGGACCGTGCTGCCGAGCAAGGGCGTCCACCTGCTGCTCGACGCGTTCAAGCGCATCGGCGCATCCGATTGGAGCCTCGCGATCCATGGCCCGTTGCTGCCGTTCCATCAGGATCGCACCTACGGCGAACGGTTGCGGCAGGCAGCACAAGGATGGGAGGGCCAGGTCGCATTCCATGGCGCCTACCATCCGGCGGCGACGCCCGAGCTCCTCGCGCGCCTCGACGTCTTGGTGGTGCCGTCGATCTGGTATGAAACCTACGGCATGGTGATTCGCGAGGGGTTCCTGGCGGGGGTTCCGGTCATCGCGAGCAACTTCGGGGCGATGGCCGAGTCGATCGACGACGAGCGGACGGGGCTGCTCTTCGGCATGGGCGACAGTGTCGACCTCGGCCGGAAGCTCGACCGCCTCGCGCGCGATCGCGAGCTCTGGCAGCGCCTCGTCGGCAGCGAGAAACACGTCGCAACGGTCGAGCAGAACGGCAACGCGACGCTGGCCATCTACGAGAGGGTTCGAAATGGCCGCCGACGCCCCTAGCAGCTCACCCGCGCCCGCCCGGCCGCTCAAGCTCTCGATCGTGATGCCGTGCTACAACGAGATCACCACGATCGAGGAGATCTTGAAGCGGGTGCGCGCCGCGCCGTATGCGAAGGAGATCATCGTCGTCGACGACGGCTCAAAGGACGGCACGCGCGCGCTGCTGCAGCGGCTCGCGCCGCAGTACGACCTCACGTTGATCTTCCACGAGCAGAACAAGGGCAAGGGGGGCGCGCTCGCGACCGGCTTCAAGGCGGCGACCGGCGACGTGGTCCTCATCCAGGACGCCGATCTCGAGTACGACCCCGCCGACTATCCGGCGCTGGTGAAGCCGATCGAGGACGGGAAGGCCGACGTCGTCTACGGCTCGCGCTTCCTCTCCGGGACGCACCGCTGCCACCTCTTCTGGCACTACCTCGGCAACCGCTTCCTCACCTTCGTCAGCAACGTCTTCACCAACTTGAACCTCACCGACATGGAGACCTGCTACAAGGTCTTCCGCGCCGACGTCGCCAAGCAGATCACGATCGAATCGCAGCGCTTCGGGGTCGAGCCCGAGCTGACCGCCAAGGTCGCCAAGCTCAAGTGCCGCGTCTATGAGGTGCCGGTGAGCTACTACGGCCGCGACTACTCGCACGGCAAGAAGATCCGGCCGTCCGATGCTTTCGAGGCGCTCTGGGTGATCGTGAAGTACAACCTCTTCCGCTGACCGGTCGGCGGGTGGCATCACCGCGGTCGTGATCGCCGCCACGGGAAACCTCTTCACCGGCTGGCGGCGGCGCTCGACTCGCGCGCCCGGCCCCGTCGATTCCTCGTCACGAGGCGGTGACGATGTACGACGGCGGAGAGCTCTCGTTCAGGCTGGACGCGCGCGAGGCGGCGGCGCGCCGCTTCACGGCGAACCTGCGGATCGTGCCGCGGCTGTTGGCGGTGCTGGCGCTCGTCGCCTCGCTCGCGCAGCACTTCGCGCTCGCCTCGTATCGGGTGGCCGGCACCTCGATGACGCCGGCCTTCCTCGATGGCGATCGCATCGTCGTCGCGGCCATGCCGGGCTTCTTCGGGGAGCCGCGCGTGGGCGAGACGGTGATCGCGTGCGTGAACGGCGAGGTGTTGATCAAGCGCGTAGCCGGCGTGCCGGGTGATCTCCTCGAAGTCGGCCACGGCGAAGTGCGGCGCAACGGCGCGCGCGCCGTCGATCCGATCCCGGCGAGCTTCCACGACGACAGCAACTTCGGACCGATCGCGCTGCACGCCGGCGAGTACTTCCTGCTCGGCGACCATCGCCGCGTCTCGATCGACTCGCGCGAGTTCGGGCCGGTGCAGCGCGCGGCGATCGTGGGGCGCGTCATCCTGCGGGTGCCGACTCCGCGATCGAGTGCGCTGGCGGGGGTGCTTGCGCGCCACTGACGCGGCGGACGCGCGCGACCAGCGCGACGACGGCGAGCAGCGCCGCGGCTGAAAGCGAGATCGCGACGCCGTTGCGAACGGAGCGCGGCTGGTAGCGGAAGAGCACCTCGCGCGCACCCGGTGGCAGGACCACGCCGCGGAAGGCGACGTTGGCGGGAAGCACCGCGGTCGGCGTGCCGTCGATCGTCGCGGTCCAGCCGGGATCGAACCCTTCCGCCAGAACCAGGAAGCCGGCGTCGCCGGGAACGAGGCGGATCGTGACCGAAGTGGCCGTGTGGTCGAGCGCGGCGACGCTCGGAGGCGTGCCGCGCGTGATGAGCTGCGCGCCCGCGAGCGGCTCGTGGTGTGGGGCCGAGCTTGCGAGCGCCAGGGTGAAGTGGTCGTGCTGCCACGGGTCGGGTTGCGATGGGGCGCCGGCGTCGCGCGCAGCAGGTGCGGCACCCTCCAGGAAGGCGCGCCGGCGCAGGAGTGTCGCATCACCGGCGATCTCACGCAGGGCGGCACGGTGCCATTCGAGCCGCGCCTCCGCGTCGATCGAGCCCGGTTGCGCAAAGCCCTCGGCGGCGGTGCCGATCGCGTCGTCGGCCGGCGGCGCCGGCAGGAACCACGCTTCCGGCACCACCCACGCGAACGGCAGCGCCTCGCGATTCTCGTAGACGCGCACCTCGCCGCGCTCGGCCGCCAGGCTCCAGCCGCCGTCGTCGCTCCCGCTGTGATGGACTGCCTCGAGGAGATCCAATCGCGTCAACACGTGGAGCACGCCGAGCCCGTCGAGCAGCGGCGAGCGGAGCGCCGCCTCCTGGTGGAGCGGCAGCGCGCCGACCGTGAGGACCGTCTCGTCCGCGACGCGCTCCGGCTCGAGCGCACGCAGCCACCGCGCGTAGCGCGTCGGCAACATGACGAGGTAGCCCTCGCCATCGACGAGCCCGAAGGAGGCGCCAAGGTTGGGCGGCAGGACGACCTTCTCGATGTTGTCGTCGCCGCGCTGCCAATCGGGTGCGTAGCGCCGGATGCGGCCACCCGAGCGGTCGGCGGCGAGCGGCGCGAGCAGCGGATCGGGCGCGAAGAACCCCTCCGCCGGCACGAACGGATTGACGCGGAAGTGGAGCGTGGCGAGGTCGGCCGTCGCGAAGAGCGCGAGCGCGACGAGCGCGATGCGAATGCGTCCGCGCGCCACCCACCGCGCCGCGACCGCGAGCAGGAGCGCCGCCGCGGCGAACCAGGCGCCGCCACTCCAGAGCTTGCTCGACAGGAAGGTGGCGATGGCCGCGCGTTCCGCTTCCGTCGTCACTGCCATCGCGGCGTTCTTCTCGACGATCGCGGCGCCGTAGCGCGCGATCTGGCGGTCGTGGAACCAGCTCGCCAGTCCTTCGGGTCCGGCGTGGCCGACCAGCAACGCCGTTGCCACGCATGCCAATGCGACCAACGCCGCCACCGTGATCGCCACGCGCTGCGCCGCGTGGGCCGCGGGATCGAGGAAACGCTGCAGGCCAAGCGCCGCCAGCAGTGCGGCGAAGAGCCCCGCGGTCGGCAGGATCCGGCGCACCTCGCCGATATCGAAGTGGGGCAGCAGCGCCACCGCACGCACCAGCCAGGGCGCGCCGAGCGCGTAGCTCCAGCAGAGCGCGAGTGCAGCCGCGAGCGCCAGCGCGAGCCTCCGCTCGCGGCCCGATCGCGACACGAGCGCACCCGCCAGCAGCACGAGGCCGAGCGCGCCGAGGTAGCAGGTCGATTCGGTGGTGCTCGGGCGCACCTGCGCGATCGGAAGCGCGGTGCCATCGGCCTGTGGCGCGACCTCGCAGGAGAAGAGGTTCCAGAGCGGGTTCTTGCCGAAGCTCTGGCTCCACGGCTCCTTCGAGTCCATGAAGGCGCCGGGGAGCGCGTAGCCGACCAGGTTGCCGGGCGAAGCCGACTCGCGCTGCTGCTGCGCCGGATCGTGCTTGCGTTGGAGTGCATGGAGGCTCGCCTCCTCGACCGGCAGGATCTGTGCGGCCGCGAGGGCGATGCCGAGCGCGGATGCGGCGGCGAGCGCCAGCAGCGGCCGCCACGCCGCGAGCTTGCGCGTCGCGATCAGCTGCCAGCTCCCCATCAGCGCGGCCGCGACGACTCCGTAGAGACCGGTCTGCGGAAAGCCCGACAGGATCACCAGCGCAATCGGCAATGGAACCAACAGCCACCGCGCCAAGCTCGGTCGCGCGCAGAAGGCATGCACCGCGGCCAGCAGCCACGGCACCCAGACCGCGGCATGGAACGTCATGTAGAGGTGGTAGCGGACCAACAGCGGCCCACCGGCTGCAAAGAGCAGCCCCGCGAGCCACGCCGGTCCCGTCGTGATCCCGAGCCGCCGCGCCAGCCAGAACGCGCCGAGCGCCGCGACCACCACGTGCAGCGCAGCCGACCACGCGTAGGCACGCTCCAGCGGTTGCACGAAGAACAGCAGCGCGTTCAGCGGATCGAGGCTGCCGTAGAGCGCCTGGCCGAGAAACGGCACGCCGCCGACGATCGACGGGTTCCAGGTCGGCAGCTCGCCGCGCCGCCACGCGGCCGCCACCAGCTCGGTGTCGGGATGGAAGAGCCAGAGCTTGTCGGAGAGCTCGGGGTTGCCGCGCGCCGTGTGCTCGGAGATCCGTTCGAGCGGAACCTCGGTGCGCCACGGCAGCAGCGGTTCCGTGTGGAGCGGGAAGAAGAGCCGCCCGCCGAGCAACGCCGGCGCGAAGAGTGCGAGCGCGAGCAGCAGGTAGCCCCCGACGACCAGCAGCAGGCCGCGTCGCGACGGCTGTTCCGGACGACTGGTCTCCATCTATGCGCCACCTGCCAGCGGCGCATCGAGGGCGTCGCGCACGCGACGCAGCAGCTCGGCGCTGGTGAACGGCTTCTGCAGGAAGTCGGGCGTCGCACCACCGACCTCGGCGTCGTGGCCGGTCGGATGGGTCGACATCAGCATCACACGCGCCCGCGGATGGAGCTCGTGCACGCGGCGCGCCAGCTCGGTGCCGGTCATGCGGGGCATGCGCTGATCGGTGAGCAGGAGGTCGATCGGCGTCGGGCTCTCGGCGAGTCGGTCGAGCGCCTCGACGCCACTGCGCGCGGTGACGATCGTGTAGCCGTGCGATTCGAGGGCGCGCGTCGCGAACGTGCGGACCGAGTCGTCGTCCTCCACGACGAGGAGGCGCTCGCCACGGCCGATCGGCGGCGGCTCCGGGGGCGGCGCCGGCTCGAGAAGCTTGAGACCGGGCGCAGCCGGGAAGCGCAGGTGGAAGGTGCTCCCTTTTCCGGGGGCGCTGTCGACGGTGATACTGCCGCCGCGCTCGCGAACGATGGCATCGACGATCGCGAGGCCGAGCCCCGTACCGCTCCCCTCGCCTTTGGTCGAGAAGAAGGGCTCGAAGATGCGCGCGCGCACCTCCGCGCCCATGCCGACGCCGGTGTCGCAGAGCGACAGCACGACGACCGGCTCGGGCTCCGCCTCGCTGCTCACCGTGACGGTGAGCTTGCCGTGGCCGGCCATCGCGTCGCGCGCGTTGATCGCGAGGTTCAGCACCACCTGCTCGATCTGCGCGGGATGGGCGAGGATCAGCGGCAACTTGGTCTGCAGCTCGATCTCGATCGTGATCCCCTCGCCACACTGGCGGCGCAGGATCGGCGCGATCTCGCGCACGATGGCGGCGAGATCGACCGGCTCGGGGTCGTACTTGCCGGGCCGGCTGAAGGTGAGCAGCTGGCGCGTGAGCCAGGTGGCGCGCTCCGCGGTGCGGGCGATCTCCTCGATCTCGAAGCGCAGCGGCGCACCGGCCGGCAGCTCCTCGAGCACGCTTCCGGCGTAGCCGAGCACCACCGTGAGGAAGTTGTTGAAGTCGTGCGCGACCAGGTCGGCGAGGCGACCGATCGCCTCCATCTTCTCCAGGTGGCGGACGCGCGCGTGGGTCTTCATCAGCGCGGTCTCGGCCAGCTTGAGCTCGGTGATGTCGACGGCGGCACCGAGCACGCCGCTCACGGGGTGGCGGCCGCGGCGCTCCGGGACGAGCTGCACCAGGAAGGTCCGCTCGCGCCAGGTGATCTCGTAGTTCTGCGGTTCGCCGGCGAGCGCCTGTCGATGGCGCGCGATCGGGAGGAACTCGGGATCTTCGGTCTGGAAGTAGTCCTGGAGCGAGCGGCCGTCGAGCTCACCTTGCCCGAGGCCGAGGTTGCGCAGCGCGGCGCCGCTCGACGAAGTGAAGTGGAGGGTCGGATCGACGGTCCAGAGGATGATCGGCGCCTGCTCGAGCACGATCTTGAGGCGCGCGCCGAGCTCGAGCAGCGCCTGTTGCTCCTTCAGGCGCCGTTGCGCGTCGCGTTGGCGCAGGATCAGCAGCACCACCACGAGCAGCGCGAAGGAGCAGGCGACCGCGAGCAGGAGCTGCACGCGGTGGTTGTTCATCCGCATCTCGAACGAGTAGTCGGCGAGCACCTGGTGTGCGCGGTTGACCAACGACTCGACCGGCATCGCCGCCGAGTGGGCGAGCATTCGCAGATGCCGTTCGGCCGACAGCTCGGCTGCGGGATCACCGCGGGTGGCGAGCAGCTCCGGGAGTGCGGCGGCGAGCAGGCCGAGTCGCTCGGTGGTGGTGCCGAGCAGCAGCGAGGGATCGACGTCGCCGAGCTTGGTCACCGTCGGATCGGCGCGCAGCTCGTCGAAGTGGTCGATCAGCCGCTGGAGCCGTTCCTGCTGCTGGGAGGCTTGCGCGTCGCCCGGTGGCCCGAGGCCGGCGGCTTCGATCTCGCCGAGCTCGTCGGCGAGCTCGGCCACCTTGTCCATGGTGGCCACGCCGTGCTCGACGGCCATCTGCCACGACTCGGCGCGTTCGTTGAACCAGAACGTCGCGAGCACGAAGCCGACGGCGACGGCGAGGGCGACGTAGGTCGTTGTCAGCGACAGGATGCGTTGGGGAGACTTGCGCGCCACGGGGGCGATGGTAGCCGCGGTCGCGAGGGCGACCGAAGGGGGCGAGGGAAGAGCGCGGCGGAGAGAGGCTGATCGGCGGGAGGGCGGCGGCGGTCAGCCCCATGCGCTCAGGGTGCCCGCGGCGCCTGTTCATGGAAGAGCGCGTTGCGCCGCGGCTGTCTGCGAGGCCTGGTCGGACGCGGGATTCGACACGCACGGCTGATCGACGGCCTCTGGAGCCCGTCGCGCATGGGGCTGACCGCCGCCGCCCTCCCGCGCGGTCGGCGGTTGGCGCCGCGCGGAACGGCCTAGATCGGACGATCATCGTGCCGCATGCGTTCGCGCGACGATGGTGTCGTGCGCACGCCGGGTGAGGGCAAAAGCAAGGATGCAGCGCCCGCGATAACGAGGTCAAGAGAGCTGCGTTCGGGCCTCAGTGCGCGGCTTCACTCGGCCGAGCGAAGAGCCC
>CAYRQC010000766.1:0-6147 GCA_964426265.1 uncultured Phycisphaerales bacterium
CCATGTTCTACGCGATCGACCTCTATCGCGGCCAGGCACAGCGCGCGCGGCGCTTCGTCGACTTCGCCTGCTTCGTCGCGCTCTTCCCGCAGCTGGTCGCCGGGCCGATCGTCCGCTACCAGGACCTCGCCGATCAGCTGATCCACCGCCCGCAGCGCTTCGAGCTCTTCGGCGAGGGGGCGCTCGACTTCATCTTCGGACTCGCGAAGAAAGTCTTGATCGCCAACACGGTGTCGGCGGCCGCCGATCTCGCGTTCGGGCGCGCCGGCGGGCTCACGGTCGCCGGCGCGTGGATCGGCGTGCTCGCCTACTCGCTGCAGATCTACTTCGACTTCTCGGGCTACAGCGACATGGCGATCGGGCTCGGGAAGATGTTCGGCTTCACCTTCGTGCAGAACTTCCGCTCGCCCTACAAGGCGGAGAGCTTCACCAACTTCTGGCAGCGCTGGCACCTTTCGCTCACCACGTGGCTGCGCGACTACGTCTACATCCCGCTCGGCGGCAATCGCGGCTCGCGCGGGCGCACGCTCTTCAATCTCGCGTTCGTCTTCCTGCTCTCGGGGCTCTGGCACGGAGCGGCGTGGCACTTCGTCGTCTGGGGTGCACTGCACGGGCTGATGATCACGCTCGAACGAATCAGCGGGAGAGAGAGCCTCTGGTCGTTCCTGCCGCGGCCGCTGCGCGTCACCGCGACCTTCCTCACCGTGACCGTCGCCTGGATCTTCTTCCGGGCCGATGACCTGCCGGCGGCGCTGCGCTACTGCGGGGCGCTCTTCCACGGAGCCGGAGCGCCAGTCGCCGCGACGATGAGCCTGGCGGCGATGGTGACACCGCAATCACTCACGGCGCTCCTCGTGGGAACGGCGATCGTGTTTCTCGGCCGCGAGACGCGCGACTGCACGCCGTACGTGCTGCGCCGCCTCCCGCTCGCGGCCGGCGCGCTGCTGCTCTTCGCGTGGAGTGTGCTCGCGCTCCTCTCGCAGTCGGCGAACCCTTTCCTCTACTTCCAGTTCTGAGGCCAACACCTTGGACCGATCGATGAGCCGCCCAACGACCGACAGCCCGCCGCCTGTTCCGCGCCTCGATGGCGCGGCCGGTCGCCTCGCGGCCATCGGCTTGGCGGCCGTCGTGCTCGGCGCGCCGATCGCCGAGGTCGGTGGCGCGCTCCTGAACGGCGAGCGGCCGCGGATCCTCGCCGCGGCGGATGCACTCTGGACCCGCGGCGACACGCAACGCGAGACCTTCGAGCGGTCGCTGCGCGAGGAATCGCTGGTGACACGCGCATTGCTGCCGAGCTACCAGCAGCTCCTCGTCGCCACCTTCGGTGCCGACCATCGCAAGGTGGTGAGTGGGCAGGACGGCTGGCTCTTCCTGCGCGAGGACCTCGACCACGCCTGCGCGCTCAGTGATTTCGCAGTTGGCCACGCAGGAACGGCGGCGGTCGCGGCGATCGTCGACCTTCGCGACCAGCTGCAGCAGCGCGGCATCGAGCTGCTGGTCGTTCCGGTGCCCGGCAAGGAGTGCGCCGACCCTGGTCGCTTCTCGCCACTCGCGGGCGACCTCGCAAGCGCCGCGAACCCCGGCATCGACGAGCTCTTCGCGCAGCTCGACGCGAAGAACCTCCACTTCGTCCGCTTGGACGAGCTGTTCGCGGAGCGGCGCGCCGCCGCGCTTTCCGGGCCGCTCTATCTCCCGCAAGACACCCATTGGTCGCCCGCGACGATGCGCGCCGCCGCCGAGCGGATCGCCGCGAACGCGATCCAGATCCTCGGCGAGCGACCCGAGGATGATGGTCGCCTCACTCGTTCCACTGCCGCTTTGAAGGGAGAGGGAGATCTCGTCGCGATGCTCGCGCTGGCAGCCCCCAAGCGCCTCTTCCCACCGATGGATCTCACGATCGAGCCGGTTCTCGACGCGACCTCGAAGGCACCCGTCGTGCCCGACGCCGGCTCCGACGTGTTGCTGCTCGGCGACAGCTTCACGCGCGTCTTCGGCGATCCCGCGCTCGGGCTCGGCGCGGGCGGCGGGCTCGCGGAGCAGCTCGCTTTCGAGCTGAAGCGGCCGATCGACGTCATCGCGCTGCCGGGCGGCGGTGCGACAACGACCCGCGCCGTGCTCGCGCAGACCGCGGAGCGGCTGAACTGCAAGCAGCTCGTGATCTGGCAGTGGAGCCTGCGCGATCTCGCCGGCCCCACCGAGCTCTGGAGGAAGATCGCGATCCCCGACGCGTCGGCGGCGGCCCTCGCCATGAACGACCGGCTGGTGGTGGTTGGCACCATCGCCGAGGTGACGCGCGTGCCGGAGAGCTTCGGCTACGCCTTCTGCCTCGCGACTTTCGAGTACCGCGTCGACGAGGTGGTCGAAGGCACGGCCGGCGGCGAGCGGATCTGGGTCGCCTTCCCGGCCATCGTCGACCGCCAGGAGACGGTTGCGCAGTCGTTCACGATCGGGACGCGTCACCGGCTCGTCCTCGAGCCGCTGGCGAAATACCACAGCCTCAACAACACGAGCTGGATGGACGACACCAATCTCGAGGGGCGCCTCTGGTTCCCGGTCGAGTGGAGCGCGGCAACCGCGGGCGGTCATTGAAGCAGCGGCCGCGCGGCAGCAGCGCGCAGGCCACGGCCGCCGTCAGACGGCGAGTGCTTCCTCCAACGACTGCGCATGGAAGAGGCGCACGGCCCACCGATCGAGCTGTCCTGATGAGGCAGCGGCGACCTGCTCGATCGCCGACGGAGGCAACGCACCGAACCGCTCCTCCAACAGGCGATGCAGCAGGTCACGCCGGCCCTGTTCGAGTCCCTGTTCGATGCCCTGTTCGATGCCCTGCTTGAGGCCCTTCTCTCGTCCCTCCTCGATCCACTGCTCTGCCAGCGTCAGACCAGCTTCCCGAGCACTCTCATCGTCGAGGCGGGGCATGAGTTCCTCCTTCACGAACGCACGGCTGACGCGCTTGCTGACCATCGCAAGATAACGAAAGAACCGCTTCACGGCCTCGGGGCCGCCCGGACACCGGGCCGCGTCGTCCATCACCCAGGTCCACGAAAGCAATCGCGGGCACAGATCCTCATCCGTCCGCGCATGCTTCAATCCAAGAAGGGTCAGCAGCGAGATCGCATCGAGCGCCCTGGCGAACAGATCCTCGTCCGAGCAGCGAGTCAGGTCGTCGAGGATGAAACGAAAGTCGACGCAGCACTCGCGCAGCGCTGCCTTGGCTTGCGTGCCGCCATTGGCGTCGTCGCCGTCCTCAGCACTCGAACCATCAAGCAGGTCGCCAAAGCAAGGCGAGCCCGTCCAAGGACGGTCACCGTGGTAGAGGACCACCGGCACGATCGGTGGCAGCTTTTTCGCTGCTGGATGGTCGCCGCGCCAGCGCTCCCAGATCTGGAGCTGATACTCGAGCAGCCGTAGCGGGAGCCAGGGGTCGATGGTGCTCTGGTGCTCGAAAAGCACATAGACGAGTCGCTCGCCGCCTCCACGCACTTGGACGGTGAAGAGGAGGTCCGCTTCACGATCGCGCAGCGTGGCATCGATGAAAGTGCCCGAAACAGCGGCCAGCGTCGTGAAATCGAGCTGTGCCACCAGCACCGGCGGCAGCACGGAGCGCAGCTCAGCCGCCGCCTGCGGCGGGTGGACGAAGGTCGCGCGCACCAAGTGATCATGTGGGTTGTCGGTCATCGCGATGGCATGGACGTCCGCCGACTCGCGTGGTGACACGGCAACTCGAAAAAAGTGGCGGTGAACCAGATCGGCGAGTGACTTCGACCTCCGATGGCCCACTTGCCCACGGGCGCCACCGCCTACGGCACCCCTACTCGTCGCCGAAGATCGCGACCTTTCCCCAGCGGGAGTCGGGTAGCAGCAGCTGATCGGGCACCAGCCAGATCACCAGCTTCTTGCCCTTCCATTGGGCTGCGTCGCGGCGCGCGAGCTTCTGGCGCACCTGCTTGCTGCCGCCGTTCAGCTCGAAGACGACGTCGATGCGGTGGCCGGTGAAACGGCAGAGCTGGCTGCAGAAGTCGGCCGAGCACTGCTGGTGGACACGCGTGTAGCTGTCGCCGATCACCAAGATCGGGCTCTTCTCATCGAGCGTCTTGAAGTAGCCGGAGTCACCGATCAAGCAGTTGCCGTGCAGCGTCTCGTTGCGCGCGCCGCGGCTCGCCATGTCGTCGCCGGCGCTGTAGGCGATCTCCTTGCGCTCGACGCGGAACGTCTTGCCCGTCACGAGCGGACCCGCCTTCCACCACGGATAGCGGGCGATGCGCGCGGCCACGACCTGCGCGGCGAGCTCGGTGCCGCGCGCGGTCCAGTGGGGATCGCTCTGCAGGTAGAGCAGGTCGTCCTTCGCAGGATCGGCGGGCGCGCGCGCCGCGGCGAATGGCGCCGTGAGCGACTCGACCTCGACGCCCGCCGCCGTGGCGTCGAGCAAGAAGCGCGTCACGAAGGAGGCCATGCCGGAGAAGCCGGTCACATCGGGCAATGGCAGCAGCGTCTCCGGGTAGATCGCGAGCTTGGAAGGCAGCGCCACGTAGAGCAGGTCGATGCCGTGCGCTGCGAGCTGCTGGTCGAAGTCGACGATCGATTCGAGCGGATGCGGCTTCACGGGATCGGACGGCTCGGTGTCCGGATGGCTCGTGAGCAGGTTGGAGAACATGATCGAGTGAAGGAGCGGCATCGCGATCACCTGCTCGCCGACCTCGACGAAGCGCGGCTCCTTCTTCTCCTGCAGCCGGGCGAGCGCCAGCTTCCGCGCGGCGGCGATCCACTCCTCTTCGTGGCCGAACTTCTGCATCGCCGCGAGCTGCTGCTCGAGCGCCTGCTGCTGCGCCGCGAGCCGCTCGGTACGGCCGGTTTCGTCGCGCCTGCTCTGCGGCACGGGCGGCGGCGCAACGGGAGGCGCGTCCTGCACCAACAGACACGCGAGCACGGGAGCGGCGAGACGCACGATCGGGATCCTTCGGGAGCCATGGAGCTGCGCGCGCGCGAAGATACTCGCGACCGCTTCGGGGAGAAGATCGGCAGACTCTCCGGCTGACTTCATCTCCGGCTGACCGCAACGGAGGAGCTGCATGGAGCCGCCCACGAGTCGCGCGCCGGTCAGCATGCCGGCTGCCCCGACTCCTGTTCCTGTGCGCGCGATGCGCGAGACCAGCGTCAAGTCGATCGGTTGCGGTCTCCTCTTCGGCGCGCTCTTCGGCGCGGCCAACGCCTATCTCGGGCTGAAGGCGGGGCTCACGGTCTCGACATCGATCCCGATCGCGGTGCTCTCGGCAGCCGCGTTCCGGCTCCTCGGCGGCGGCACGATTCTCGAGGCGAACCTCGCGCAGACGATCGGCAGCGCGAGCAGCTCGCTCGCCACCGGCACGATCTTCACGATCCCGGCGCTCTACATGTGGGGCGCGCCGCCGAGCTATGCGCAGGTCGCGGTGCTGGCACTCTGCGGCGGGTTGCTCGGGATCCTGGCGATGGTGCCGTTGCGGCGGCTGTTGATCGTGCAGGGCGACGCCGAGCTCCCCTACCCCGAAGGGCGCGCGTGCGCCGAGGTCCTGAAGAATGCGCAGCGCCGCAGTGCGAGCGGGCGCTGGATCTTCATCGGGCTCGGCGTTGGTGCGCTGCTGAAGCTGCTGATCAGCGGGCTGCCGCTCATCGCGCTGCCGACGGCCGATGGCGGGCCGCTTCGCTATGTGCCGGAGGAGCTCAAGCTCGCGCTGCCCTTCCTCCCCAATGGCGTGCTCACGCTCAGCGTCGATGCAGTGCTGCTCGCGGTCGGCTTCATCATCGGCTACCGCGCGGCGGCGGTGATGGTGGCGGGTGGGCTGCTCTCGGCGCTTGTCCTCTATCCGCTGGTGACGAAGATGCACGCGGTCGGCGCGACGGCGGCGACGGGCGCGACCGCCGCAGCCGCCGCGACGGCGACGGTCGCCGAGCTCACGCCGCTCACGTTCAGCGCCGCGAAGGCGTTCGTGCGCTACATCGGCATCGGTGCCGTCGCGGTGGCCGGGCTCGTCACGATCCTCAAGACGGCACCGACCATGGGCCGTTCCTTCGCGGCCGTCGTGAGAGGGCTGAAGCGCGGCTCCGGTGGCAGCAGCAGCGGCGACGTCACGAGCGACACCGATCGCGACGTGCCGTCGCTGGTGCTGGTGA
>CAYRQC010000767.1:0-4348 GCA_964426265.1 uncultured Phycisphaerales bacterium
GAAGCGGTCGCTCGCGCCCGTGAGCACGCCATGGAACGCGAAGGTGTCGTTCGGACAGGTCGAAAGGCCGACGCGGAGCTTCATCGCTTCATCCAGAGACGACTTCGATCCACTGCTCGAGCCGCGCGCGACACGCGGCGAGCGCCTCGGCAATCCGCCAACTCGCGTGGTCGCGATCGCCCGCCTCGTTGCTCGCGCCGCGCAGGATCGTGAGCGGAACCCCGGCGACTCGCGCCGCGAGTGCGACGGCGTAGCCCTCCATCTCTTCGGCGAGCGCACGCGGATGCCGCTGGTGGCGCGCCTCGGCCATCGAGCGCGAGGTCGACGCGGCGGCGACACTCATCACCTCGCCGCTCGCGACGCCGGAGAGACGCGGCGCGAGCGCGATCGGAGTGAGCGCCGCCTCGCCGACCAGCGCGCTCGGCAGCGGCGGCTCGGCGAGTGTGACGAAGCGCTCGCCTTCCCCCGCGCCGATGCCATCACAGGAGACGCCGTTGGCTTCGAGGGCCGTGCCGATCGGAAAGGCCTCGCCGTCGAGGGTCCCCGCGATGCCGACCAGTAGCGCCGCATCGGGTGCGAGCTTCGCCAGCCAGCGCCCGCTCGTCGCCCCCGCGGCGGCGAGCCCGATGCCGGTGAGCGCCACGCGGACGCTGCGACCGGCGATCGTCGCGAGGCGCGGGCCCGCCAGCCCGATCGCGGTCGCGCCGAGCA
Source organism: uncultured Phycisphaerales bacterium (assembly GCA_964426265.1). Lineage (GTDB taxonomy): Bacteria > Planctomycetota > B15-G4 > B15-G4 > SIAN01 > SIAN01. The sequence goes on from CAYRQC010000767.1 coordinate 712, forward strand.
GCAGCTCCGCCTCGCGCGGGGTCGGGATCATCACCAGCAGCCGGCGTGAGCGCGGCGTCCGCGGCACGCTCACGGAGCGGCCCGAAAGCCATAGCTCGCCGCATTCGCGAGGGGCGGCACGGCGCCCTGTCGCACCAGCAGGCGGCGCACCTTCCAGAGCTCCTCGAAGACGCGGTACTGGAGCGCCGTCGCGTCGAGGTACTGCACGCCGTCGGAGCCACCGGTCCCGACGCGCCGGCCGATCATCCGCTCGACCATGCGCGCATGACGTTGGCGGAAGACCAGGAACGACTGCTCGAGCTGGACGATGAGGTCGAGCAGCTCGCGCGGCCACGCGAGCAGCGGCAGCTCGCGATACGACTCGATGAAGATCGCGGCGGCGCGGATGCGGCGGCGCACGGGATCGGAGCGGACGTCGTCGCCGGTGCGCAGGAAGAGAGCCGCTTGCTGCTTCTCGGCTTCGTACTGCGCGACGAGCTGCTCCACGTTCTCCGAGTTCGCGAGACCACCGGCGCGCGCCAGCGCAAGCGACGCGTCCACCTCGCGCGCGTGGCAGGCGAGGTAGGCGTCGAGGAACGCATCGACGCGGCGGGCGTCGTCCGGATCGCCGGGCGAGCTGCCATCGATCGGCGTCCGATGGAGCCACTGGTCGAGCGCGGACTTCAACGTGATCCCGCCCTCGCGCCGCCGCACTCGCTCCGCTGCCCATCCGCTCATGCCGGCCTTCGGCGCGAGCGCCTCCATCACGCTCTTCTCGTTGCCGAGCCGCACGCGCGCCGCTTCCGGCAATCCCATCACGATCTCGATCTCGCGGAACTGCGGCGACTGGAAGCCGCTCGCCGGGCCGAGCTTCGCGCGGAAGTCGAGGAAGTCGCGCGGCGACATCGTCTCCATCAGCGCGAAGTGGGCGGCCGCGAGCTCGAAGGTCTTGACGATGCGCCGCAAGCTCGCGGTCGCCCGTGCCACCTCGGTCTCGTCGACCCGCTCGCGTGCGAAGAGGTCGCGCACCTGTTCGAGTTCGTGGAGCGTGAGCTTGAACCAGAGCTCGTCGACCTGGTGGACGATGATGAAGAGCAGCTCGTGCGGTGCGAGTTGCCCCTCGGTCGCGCCGAACCCGGTCTGCAGGGTGAGCAGCGGCTCGAGGCGCAGGTAATCGGAGTAGCTAAGCGGCACGGTGAACTCCTCGCGGCGCGCGCGGCCGGCTGGGATTGACCCGGATCGACGCTCAGGTCCTCAGCCGCGCGTGGCCAGGAACCGGGCGCGGTAGTGCTTGAGCTCGGTGAGCGACGCACGAATGTCATCGAGCGCGCGGTGGGTGTCACCTTTCTTGGGCGCCGAGTTCAGCACGTCGGGCCGCCAGCGGCGGGCCAGCTCCTTCAGCGTGCTGACGTCGATGCAGCGATGGTGGAGGTGGCGTTCGACCGCGGCCATCTGGCGATTCAAGAAGAGCCGATCCATCCAGACCGAGTTGCCGCAGAGCGGCGAAGTGCGCTCCTTCACGTGCTGCTGGAGGAAGCGCAGCGTCTCGAACTCCGCCTGAGCCGGTCCGATCGTCGAGCCGAGGCAGCGCGCGGTGAGCCCATTCTTCGCGTGCATCTCCTTGACGATCGGGATCATCCCGTCGAGCACCTCTTGCGGCCGCTGGATCGTGAGGCACGGCCCTTCGGCGACCACTTCGAGCGATGCGTCGGTGAGCAGCGTGGCGATCTCGATGATCACATCCTTCGTCGGATCCAGCCCAGTCATCTCGAGATCGATCCAGACGAGGAGGTCATCGCGGGGGTTGGGCATCGGCGGGATCTTAGCCCGTGGTCGGACATGGTCGTCGGCGGGCATCGGCTTTGCACTGCTCCGATTGGTGCGGGGGGATCGGAGCGCGGACCATGACGGCACCACGCAAGAGGTTGGTGCGGCGAATCGTGGGAGCCTCAGCGTTCGTGGCCGGTGCGACGTGGATCTTGGCAGCGATGCTCGCCGAGCCGCACGGCGAGGTGGGGGTGTTCGAGGCGCGCGACGTTACCGACGCTGCTCATCTCGGCGGTGGCGCGGCTGGCTTCGCGTCAGCGGTCGTGGTCGATCCGGCGCCGGCGCTCGCGGGCATCCCGACTCGCGTTCGGGAGCTTCCTGTGGTCGAACGTCGACGCTACGAGGAGCCACCCTGCCTCGACTTCGCCGGACATGCCGCGGCTCTCGGCGACGCGCGCGAGGTCTGGCCGGAGCTCCCTGGAGTCGTGTTGCGTCGGTCCGACGAGCTGCCGGTGGCCGGCGCACGGGTCGTCGTCCGGCTCCTGTGGAACGACCGTTGCAGCGCTCTCCCGACCGCATTCAAGGAAGACTGTGAGATCGGCGGTCTCACCGATGGCAGCGGCCGCTTCCGCCTGCGCACCGGGCACCCCGTCGAGATCGCGGTACATGCCGAGGGCCTCGGCTGGAGCGTCCAGACCTTGGATCGCGCCAACGTGCCCGGGCGCGAGACGCTCTGCTTCCTGCTCGATCCGGCGGTCGCCCTCGAGGGGCGCGTCGTCGATGCGACGGGAGCCGCCGTGCCTCTGGCGGGTGTGCGCGCGTTCGGGGTCGACAAGACGATCGGGTTTGCGGGAGGCGGTTGCGGCAACTGGTGGGCGGACTGGAGCACGGACTTCGGCACGACGGACGCGTCCGGTCACTTCGGACCGGTCGATTGCTTCGCGTGTGGCAACGTGGCTTTCAAGGTCGATCGCGGACGCGGGGCGGAGCTCCTGCTTCCGATCGTGTCGCTGACGGCCTGCACGGCTCCGTCCTGCTTCATCGAGCTGCGGATGCCGCCGCACGTCGAGCTCGGCGGCTGCGTGCTCCATCCGGACGGCATGGCGTCGGCGCATGCGACGATCACGGCGACGCGACTGTTCGATGACTGGTCCGATGTCGAGCGTTGGACGAGCACCGATGAGTACGGCGAGTTCAAGCTGCTCCTGTCGGCGCCGGGTCGCTACCGACTCGAGCTGACCGGACACGATGCCTCCGACGAGCCAGTACCGCTCGCCTGCCGCGAGGTGCTGCTCACCGTCGGAGCCAACGAGATCGCCTTCACGGATTCGCGGCCGTCACCGGTGGCCTCCGCGGCCGCCGCCGACTCCGACGACGGCGACGAAGTGGAGCGGTCGCCCGCACCGGCGGGAACGGTTCGTGGACGCATCACCTGCATGGGCGCGTCGGATGAGTGCGCCGAGTTCGAGGTGTTCGCAGGGCGGGAGACGCTGCTCGATGAGTGGGCCCCCGGTTCTGCGGCGCCGCTCGCTCCGATCTGCGGTCGGGTGGTGACTCCCGACGGCCGGCCGGTCGCGTCGCTCTCCATCGTGCTGGATGCCGAGGTGACCTGGTCCGCTTCAGGCGCTGACTCGACGAGATGGGAGTGGATCGACGATGCAGAGACCGATGAAGCAGGCCGCTTCACCGTGAGGCAGGTGGGTGGTGTTGCGCGACTGCGCCTTCGCGGAGTCGGGATTCTTCCCGTCATCCAACCGCTCGGTCCGGCTTCGTCCGACCGCGAGCTCATCGTGCATGTGAATGCGATTCGGCGGGTGTCGGGTCGCATCGTCGTGCCGGGTGGACCGCCGTCGGGCTGGCTCGTCGTCTGCTGTCATGTCGAGCTGCCGCC
>CAYRQC010000768.1:0-2775 GCA_964426265.1 uncultured Phycisphaerales bacterium
GACAAAGGCCGACATCGCCGGCATGGCGATCATCTCGCCGAAGGTCCAGATCACGACCGTCGCGGCGACCGCGAGCCAACTGTGGGCGAAGACGAGGGCACCGAAGCCGACGGCCGACAGCGCGCCGCCGACGATGAGCGATCGCCGGTGCGACCAGTGCGCGAGCCGCGTGTTGAGCTCCACCTCGAGCAGCACGATGAGCAGCGTGTTGAGCGTGATCGTGAGCCCGTAGTCGACCTTCCGCATCCCGAGGTCGGAGACCATGTAGATCGCCATCGTCGAGTCGTGCTGGAAGAACATCACCGCGTTCAGCACGGTGGCGGCGAAGAAGAGGAGCAGCGCCCGATCGGCCGCCAGCAGCCGCAGTGCCGAGCCTTCCGGGCGGTGGGCATGCGCCTTCTTCGGCAGGTCGAGGCGCAGGAAGATCAGCGCCGCAATCAGGCTCGTCGCACCATCGACCCAGAAGATCGCCAGGAACGACCACTCCGCGACCAGCCCGCCGAGCGCCGGGCCGATGCTGAGCCCGAAGTTGACCGCCAAGCGCGAGAGGACGAACGCTTGCTTGCGCAGATCGGGCGGCGCGACGTCGGCCACCAAGGTCATCAACGCCGGCCGCGGCATCTCGTTGAACAACGCGAAACCAAACGTAGCCGCCGCCACCGACCACGGTCCGCGCGCCAACGGATAGAGCAGGATCGCCACCGCCGCGACCGAGAGCGCCGTCCGCAGCACGCGCGCCGCGCCGAAGCGATCGGCGAGCCACCCCGACAGCGGCGCCGCGAGGAGCGTCGTCCCGCCGTAGAGCGCCAGCATCCAGCCGGCGACCTCCTTCGAGAACCCGAGCTCCTGCGTCAGGTAGAGCACCAGGAACGGTCGCACCATCACGCCGGCGCGATTGATGAAGGTCGCCAGCGCGATCAGGAAGCTCGCGCGCGGCAAGCCTTGCAGCCCACGCCACGGGTTCACGAGCCGGTGCTCTCGTACTTGCGGACGCCGAAACGCCAGCAGAGCGCCGCGAGCAGCCCGAAGCCGGCCGTCACGATGGGAGCGGCAATGGCGAGGCCGGCGAAGCTCGAACGTTCGAGCAGCGCCGTCGCGGGGTAGTAGGCGACGAAGCCGAACGGGATCACCCAGCGCAGGAGGCCGCGCACCGGCCACGGAAAGATCTCCTGCGGCCAACGCCCGAACGGGATGAAGTTGAAGACGGGTGGCGCCACACCGACCCGGTCCTCGAAATGAAACGAGACGGTGGCGAGCGTGGTGAAGACGAAGACGTAGATCAGCGCGCCGCACACCACCGTCAAGCCGACGAACCCCCACTCGGCGATCGACCACACCAGCCCGAGCCGCCGCACCGCCGTGAGCACGACGCCAAGCCCGATCACGGTCTCCGACAGCACCGGGATCCGGAACTGGTCGCACAGGATCTGCGCCCAGGTCGAGATCGGCCGCAGCAGCACACGATCGAAGCGCCCTTCGATGATGTAGCGATCGCCGAACTCGAAGAGATTCCACGACACGGTGGCAAAGAGGCCGTAGCTCATCATCGAGAGGCCGACGATCAGCAGGACCTCGTCCTTGCGCCAGCCCGCAAGGTCGCCGACTGGCACGAAGAAGAGCAGCACGAAGAAGAGGCTCGAGAGCCCGCCGAGCGCGGTCGCGAAGAGGTCGGCGAGGAAGTCGCCGCGATAGGCGAGGCGCACCTTCAGCATCTGGACGAAGAGCGCGGAGTAGATGCGCACGGCTCGCATCGCGTCAGCCCCCCTGCACGGTGAGCCGCCGCGTCGCGCGGCTCCAGACGAAGGCGCTCGCGAGAACCAGGGCGACCGCCCAGGTCGCCTGCAGGGCGAGCGCGCGGCCGAGCGCACCACCCGTCACGCGCCCGAGCCAGATCGAGCTCGGCACATAGGAGATCGCCTGGAACGGCAGCCACTCCGACACGTTGCGCAGCCAGCCGGGAAACATCGCGACCGGAAGCAGGAGGCCGGAGAGCAGCTCGATCAGGTAGTGCTTCGCGCGCATCACGCCGTCGATGTTCTTCAGCGGGAAGGCGCACATCCCGACCAGGAAATTCACATGCACCAGCACGACGAGCGACAGCGCGCACGAGAGCACGAAGGCCGTCGCGTGCAGCGGCGACGCCGGCCATTGCACTGGGAAGAGCAGGAAGATCACGACGCTGATCGGCACCGTGAAGAAGAGCAGCCGGAAGAGCCCCTCACCGAGCGAGCTGGCGAGGATCGTCCCCTGGAACGAGACTGGGCGCGAGAGCGCGATGCCGATCTGCCCGTTCTGCACCAGCTCGCCGATCTCGCGGTCGACGTTGTTGAAGTAGAAGCTGCGCCCGATCCAGCCGATCGCGACGAAGGTCACCATCTGCTCGAGCGAGAAGCCGGCGATCGAGCTGCCTGCGTCCCGGTGCACGAAGACCGCCTGCCAGAGGTAGTAGTAAGTCGTGACGTAGACGAGGTAGGAGATGATCCCGGTCACGTACCGGAGCCGGTACGCCAGCATCTTGTGGAACTGCCCGAGGACGAAGCCGGCGTACGCAGGCAGATGGAGCGCGCGCAGGAAGCTCATCGCGCGGCGACCGCGGGTGCCGCCGCCTTTGGCGCGCGTCCCGTCCGCTCGTAGATCTTGCGGATCACCTCCTCGATCGACGGCTCGGGGAGCGCGATGTCGGCGACCTTCACCGCGCCGACGATGCGCGCCAGCACCTCCGCCGCGGGGATCTCCTTCTTCGAGAAGTGCGCGCGGAGCCGCAGCGGGTTGTCC
>CAYRQC010000769.1:0-3417 GCA_964426265.1 uncultured Phycisphaerales bacterium
GCAGCGCCGCGCCTTCATCCTGCTCCGCTTCGACGCGCGAGCGCGAAAGCAGCAGCGCGAGTCGGTAGAGCGCATCGAAGCGAAGCGGGTTCTTCGCGAGCGCCTTGCGATCGAGATCGATCGCGCGCGGCGTGTCGCCCTGCTTCTCGCAGATCCGCGCGCCGATCGCCGCGACGTCGCCCGACTCGGGGGCGAGCAGCGCCGCCCGCTCGAAATGGCCGCTCGCTGCCGCGAGGTCGCCGGTGTCGAAGTAGGTCTCCGCGAGGCGCAGCTCCGCGATCGCCTTCGCCTGGCTCCGCTCGAGCAGCACCTGGTACTCCGCAATCGCGTCGTCGCTGCGGCCTTGCGATCGATAGAGGTCGGCGAGCCGGAGATGGAGCTCGCCATTCGCCGGCTCGCGGCGCACCGCCTCCTCCCAGGCGCCGATCGCCTCGGCGTAGCGCTGGCATTGCCCGAGGCAGATCGCCTGCTGCATCACCGGGACGGCCGATGCCGGCAGCTCCGCCGCCACGACGGCGAAGAGCGCCGCCGCTTCGCCGTACTTGCGCAGTCGCATCCGTAGTTGCGCCAGCGCACGCGTCGCCTCGCGGCGGACGTGGACGTCGGTGACCACCGTCACCGCCGACAGCTTCGACAGCTCGGCGTCGGCCTCCGTGACTCGTCCGCCCGCGAGCTTGGCCAGCGCAGCGGCTAGGTCGGCGGCGGACAGCAGGTCGGGGGCGTGGCTGCGCACGAACTCGGCATCCTCCAACGCGGCCGCCGCTCGACCACGCGCGACATGAATCCGCGCGCGCGCCAGCCGGAACGACGGATCGTTGGCGCTGTTCGCTGCCAGCTCGGTGACGATCCGATCCGCTTCGGTCCCGCCATCCCGTGTCGCGATGAGGCAACTCGCGAACAGCAACTGCGCACTGAGCGGTGGCGCGTCGAGCGCGCGCAGCGCACCGATCGCGTCGTCGACGTGGCCGAGCTCCCGCAAGCAGCGCGCGCGCAGCTCGACCAGCGCGGCGGCGGCGACGGCATCGACGGGCTGCTTCGCGAGCGCGGCATCGCACGCCGCGAGCGCCTCGCCATCGCGCCCCGCGGCGAACAGCTCGGCCGGAGCGTGTTGCTGCTCCTGCCCAGGCGACACCATCAGGAAGCTGCAGACGAGCGGGCGCGCGAACCAACGCACGCGCACACGCACGCGAGCGCCACGACCAGCGCCGGCGCCGAGAGCGGCCGCGGTCACACCACCTCCTCCGCCCCGGTCACCCGCATCCGTTTGCGCAGTTGCGCGAGGCGCCGGCGCGCCAGATCCGCGAGATGCTCCGGCGCGACGGCGAGCGCGCGCTCCGCGTGGTCGAGCGCCGCGTCGAGATCTCCCTCCTGGCGCTCCACCACCTTTGAGAGCTCGAGCCGCACGCGGAACGCGTCGGGATCGATGGCGAGCGCACTCTCGAGCGACGCGCGGTCGCGCCCGGCCTTCCCGCGCACCGCCGCCACGCTCTCTCGCTCGCCAAGCTCCTGCGGACACTCGAACCGGAACGCGAGCTCCGCGGCGAGCGCCGGCAGCGCGAGCACGTCGAGCAGGTTGTGCCGCAGGACGGCGCCCCGCAGCGCCTCACCCCCACTCTCCTCGAGTGACTGCCACGCGAGCGGCATCGCCGAACCCGGCAGGTCATCGTCGCGCACGAAGCGCAGCAGCTCGCGCTCGAACGTCTGGAGCTTCTGGTCGCCGAAATGGCCGCGTGGGAAGAGCTTGCCGGCGATTCGATAGAGGTCGAAGTGGCGCGCGGGGAGCTTGAGCTCGACCTGCTCCGACTTCGTCCGCGCTCGCAGCACCGGCACGTCGAACGACTTGCCGGAGAACGACACCAGCTCGCGTGCGCCGCGCAGCTCCTCCGCCACCGCGACGAGCAGCTCGCGCTCCGCTTCCCAGGTCGCCGCGAGCCGCTGCGTCACGACGAACGTCCCGTCGATGAACCGCGCCGTACCCGCGAGCCAGACACACTTCCCGCCACGCGGATGGGTCCCCGTCTCGAGATCGAGGAAGAGCGCCGCACTCCAATCGAGCGGGCCACTCGTCGCGACGCCGGCGAGCAGCGCCAGCTCCTCGCCCGATCGCCGCGCCACCTCACCCATCGACCACGGTCCGTGGATTTCGGAGGGCTCGAAGCGGCTCACGATGGTGGAGATTGGTGACATGGCGCGCAGGGTAGCGGTGACCGGCAATTCCGTCCGCTCCGGCGAGGCGCGCTCAAGGGTGCCCGTGAACCCATCCGAAGCGCGAGCAGTCGCCAGAGGCTCCTGCCGATGCGCCATCGCCGGTTCGGTTCGCTCGCCGTGGTCCCGCTGCTCGTCGCCTGCGCGAGCGCGGACGGGCGCGCGCCCTCGGCCACCGCGCCGGCCGCGATCCTCGAAGAGGTGCGCCCGCTGCCGGTGGCCGCGCTGCCGCGCAGTGGCGAGCGGCTCGAGTTCGGGGTCGCGCTGGCCGGCCTGCCGATCGGCAACGCCTCACTGGTCACGCAGCTCGACGGTGACGCGTGGCGGGTCGAGGTGACCGGCGGGACCAACCGGCTGATCGACTGGATCTACGCGGTGCGCGGCAAGGCGAGTGCGCGCATCGACCCCGGCGGTCAGTCGCGGAGCTTCTATCTCTGGATCGACGAGGACGGCGACGAGAGCGAGCGCTCCCTCAAGTACGACGGCACGCCCTGCCTCTACTACCGGACGCGCGATCAGGAGAGCTGGGTCGCGACCCTCACGCAGTACGTCGAACCGCGCGATCCGCTCTCACTGTTGCAGGAGCTGCGCACGCTCGCGCCGAGCGCGGAGCCGCGCGACTTCGAGGTGGCGATGACGCTGCGCTCGTTCTGCTACCGCGTCCATTTCCTCGGCCGCGAGGAGGTGGCCGTCGGCGCCGGCACCTTCGCCGATGCACTGCTCTGGCGAATCGAGGTGCGGCCCTACCTCGAGCTCGGCGCGACCCGCGACGTCGGGCCGATCGTCGGCTTCTACGAGGTCGCGATCTCCGCCGATGAGCACCGCCTGCCGCTGCGCATCGTGCGCGAGTTCGGCTTCGGCCAGGTGGCGCTCGAGCTGCGGCAAACGATGACCGAGCCGCACGCCGTCGTCGCGCTCCAGCAGTGACCTGACCCGCCGCGCTACAGCGCCAGCCGGAAGAGCCGCTCGAGCGCGCGTCGCGGCACCACGATCCAGACGTCGTCCGGCAGGCGCGGCAGGAGCTGACAGTAGACGCCTCCGTCGGGCGAGTCGGTGCTCTCCTTGCCGCCGACGCGCAGGGTCTCCCGACCTTCGGTCGTCTCCAGCATCAGCTCGAATGCCGGCGCCGCAAACGGATCCTTGAAGCCAGGTTGCGCGCGGATCTTCGCCGCACGCACGTAGCCGAGCGCTGGCATCCCGTAGAGCTCCGAG
>CAYRQC010000770.1:0-2691 GCA_964426265.1 uncultured Phycisphaerales bacterium
GCCGCAGATCAGCGCGCCGCCCGGGGCATCCTCCTCGGTGAGGGACATCGCGACCCGGGTCGGTCGCTCCTCCTCGATCACCCGCAGCGCCTGCCGCTTCACCTCCTCTTCGAGGCAGCCTCCACCGACCGATCCGAGGCAGCTTCCGTCCGCCCGAACGAGGATCTTCATGGGCTGGCGCGCCGGCGCCGAACCGCGCACCTCGATCACGGTGGCAAGCGCCGCACCGAGGCCCGACGCGCGCAGCCGAACGATCTCCGCAAAGATCCGGTCCTCCACGCAGTGGGCCGCGCCGACGGAGTCGTCGTCGGCTGTATCGATCGGAGTGACACGCACGCCGCGGAGAGTTGGCTCGGTGGACATCGGCGGCGCAGCTTAGAGCCCTCGCTTGCCACGTGCGACGCATGCGGGCGCGTTGCGCGGCGTAGGGGTGCTGTTCCGGGGGCGATTCTGGCGTTGATCATCCATTTTGGATGGTTGACAACCATCCATATGGCGCCATCATGCCACGGCCATGCAGCTTCAACTCAATCGGGACAGCCCGGTTCCACTGCGCGAGCAGATCGCCGCTGCGATCGTCGAGCGCATCGAATCGGGCGAGTGGACCAGCGGCTCGCGGCTTCTCTCGAGCCGCGACCTGGCCGATCAGCTCGGGGTCAATCGCACGACCGTGGTCCAGAGCTACGTCGATCTGCGAGATGCCGGCTGGATCGAGTCGGGCGTCGGTCGCGGAACGTTTGTTCGGCAGAAGCCGGGTCGACGCCACGCTCCGCCGACCACCGCAACGGCCGGCAAGCCGCACGCGCGCTTCTCCTGGCAACCACTGCTCGCCCGCATGCGACCGCTCCCCCACATGCCGACGACCAGCGGCGAGGCGCCGCGCGTCGCGCTCGCGCGTGCGGTCGGCCACCCCGACCTCTTTCCGCTCGACCGCATCAAGACCTCGCTCGATCGCGTCTTTGCGCAGCTCGGTCGCGCGCTGCTCACCTATCCCTCGCCAGCCGGCTTCGAGCCGCTGCGCGCCGCCTTGCGCGCGCGCTTGGCGCGGCACGGCGTTCCGGTCGAGCGCAACGAGCTGATCATCGTCAACGGCTCGCAGCAGGGGCTCGATCTGGTGGCGCGGCTGCTGCTCGCCGATGGTGGCGCCGTGGTGACCACGCGGCCGAGTTTTTCGGGGGCACTCGACGTCTTTCGTTGGTACCGCGCACAACTGATCGGTGTCGCAGCCGACTCCGATGGCTTCGACCCGGCGGCGTTCGAACGGGCGCTCGCCACCACGCGGCCGCGGCTGGTCTACGTGATTCCTGATCGCGGCAACCCGACCGGACTCTCGATGTCGGCGGCCGGACGCGCACGGCTGCTTGCAGCGGTGCAGGCGGCGCGGGTGCCGGTGCTCGAAGACGATTGGCTCGCCGAGCTGCGCGCCGACGGCGAGCCGGCACCGATCAAGGCTGGTGACCGCACTGACCAGGTCCTCTATCTCGGCACCTTTTCGAAGGTGCTCGCTCCGGGATTGCGGCTCGGCTGGCTGCTCGTCCCGAAGGAGCTCTTCGAACCGTTGCTCGCACTCAAGAAGACCTGCGATCTCGCGACCAACTTCCCGGCGCAGGCGGTGCTCCAAGAGCTGCTGGAGAGTGGTTTCATCGATGACCACGTGCGCGACCTGCGGATCCAGCTCGAGCGGCGACGGGCGCTCGTCGACGCGGCGATCGACGCCCACTTCCCGGCGGCGGCGCGGCCACTCCGGCCGCACTCCGGGATGGTCTGCTGGATCGAGCTCCCGCCGCAGATCGACGTCGCACGCGTCGTCGAGGAGGCGCGGCGCGCGGGGATCGAGATCGGACCGGGCGCGCCGTTCGATCCCGCCGGCAACCCGGTGTCGGCACTTCGGCTCTCCTACTCGGCGGCCGCCGAAAGCGATCTCGCGCCGGCCATCGAGCGTCTCGGACGCATCCTCCATCAAGCCCTGGCGTCGGGCGGCAGCCACTCGGCGCCGCCACTAGTCTGAACAGGCTCGAACAAGGAACTTTTCGATGCAGCGCAACGAAACGGTGATCCCACCCGGCGCAGCGAACGACCACGCGCCACCGCTTCCGGGTCTCGACGAAGTGAAGGTCGGTCTCGCCCGCATGCTGAAGGGCGGCGTGATCATGGACGTCACCAACGTCGAGCAGGCGAAGATCGCCGAGGAGGCCGGCGCCTGCGCCGTGATGGCCCTCGAGCGCGTCCCCTCCGACATCCGCAAGGAGGGCGGCGTCGCGCGCATGGCGGCGCTCGAGATCATCGAGCAGATCCAGGCGGCGGTGACGATCCCGGTGATGGCGAAGGCGCGCATCGGCCATTTCGTCGAGGCGCGCGTGCTGGAGTCGATCGGCGTCGACTTCATCGACGAGAGCGAGGTGCTGACGCCCGCCGATCCCGAGAACCACATCGACAAGAGCGGCTTCAAGGTCCCGTTCGTCTGCGGCGCGACCTGCCTCGACGAGGCGCTGCGTCGGATCGGCGAAGGCGCCGCGATGCTGCGCACCAAAGGCGAGGCAGGCACCGGCAACATCATCGAAGCCGTGCGCCACCTGCGGCGCATCGGCCGCGAGATCCGCGCGCTCGCGCAGTCGCCGCGCGACGAGCTGATGGCGCGCGCGAAGGAGTGCGGCGCCCCCTACGAGCTCGTGCTCCGCGTGGCCGAGGCCG
>CAYRQC010000771.1:0-3240 GCA_964426265.1 uncultured Phycisphaerales bacterium
AGGAGCAGGGCGCGTCCTCTGCATCGTCACGCCCGGATCTCCGGGTGATGCCCCGGAGCTCCTCGCCTCCCAGGTCGAGCAACACCTCTTCGAGCTCGCGGCGGACGACTTCTCGGCCTACCGCTGCCAGGTTCACGCCGCCGGGGCCGCGTCGGGCAACGACTTCGTCGATGCGATTCTCGCGTCGCTCGAGGCGCCGCCCGACGAGGCGACCTTGGAGCGCTGCCTCGCCGATCTCGCGACGCGCGACTCGGAACGCTCGCGGGTGGTGATCCTCGATTGGGGCCTGTTCGAGGCCGGGCGTGCGCGCGGGTCGCGTGGCGCCCCGTCGGCGGAGTGGCTCGCCGAGTGGTTCCAGTTCCACGCGCAGCGGATCGTGCCCTGCTGCCCGGAGAACGTCTGGTTCCTGTCGATGGTCGGAGTCGAACTCGCCCACGCCAGCGATGCGGAGGGTGTCGCGAAGGCGGTCGAAGTCCAGCAGAAGAAGGCGATCGGATCGGCGGCGATCCACTGCGAGTGTCTCAGTCGCCTGGAGCGCGTGAATTTCGGTCACGTCAAGGCGTGCCTCAAGCTCAAGGAAGTCGGCTGCCCCGAGCCATTGATCATTCCATTCGCGGAGGCGCTCATCACGCGCTTCAGTGGAGAGTTCGAGTCGACGGCCGATGCCATCGAGGACGCACGCCGCGCGGACTGGGACGCGGCCCTGGAGAAGCTCAGCGGCGACGCCAGCAAGGAAACGTCGGGATGAATCACGAGCAACCCTTCCGCATCGTCCGCAGCACCGACCTCGAGCAATGCGCGGCGGCGGGCGATGACCAGCGGCGCAGCGCGTTGTGGGAGACGTTCGTCCAGCAGGCGGGAAAGCGTCTCGCGGGCGCGGGGACGCTCGACTTTCACGACTTGAGCGCGTCGGCGTCGTCGTTCCTGCTGCAGCCGGAGCTCGAGGCGGCGATCAACGAGGCGCTGGCGGTGCAGGCGCCGCTGCTGCTCACCGGGGAGCCGGGGACGGGGAAGACACAGGTCGCCCACTTCCTGGCGCAGTACTTGGGAGCGGAGCTCTTCCAGTTCCACGTGAAGTCGACGTCGACCGCCAACGACTTCAAGTGGGAGTTCGACGCCGTCGCCTACCTGCGCTTCGGGAAGGAAGCCGGGAAGGAGCACGGCAAGGACGAGGGGACGAAGGCGGCGCGAGCGAGCGGGGCGCCCGACGATCGCTCCCGCTTCCGCACCAAGAAGGCGCTCTGGCTCGCCTACGAATGTGAGAAGCGGGCGGTCGTGCTGGTCGACGAGATCGACAAGGCGCCGCGCGACTTCCCCAACGACCTGCTGCACGAGCTCGACCAGCACTCCTTCCCCGATCCGTTCGATACCGAGGCCGACGGCAAGCCGAAGCTCGTCCGGCCCGCGAGCAACCACCCCCCGATCGTCGTCATCACCAGCAACGACGAGCGCCGCCTGCCCGATCCGTTCCTGCGGCGCTGCATCTACCACCACATCCGTTTCGACGACGCCTTCGTGCGCAAGATCGTGAGCGCCCGATCGGGGAAGCTCTTCCCGGGGCTCGAGGGCGACGTGCTGAAGCGGGCGATCGATCTCTTCCTCGACTTGCGGCGCAAGACCGGCTTCACGCGCAAGCCGGCGACGGCGGAGCTGCTCACCTGGCTCGCGATCCTGGCGGCGCGCAAGACGGCGGCGGGCGAGCTCACCTCGCTCCACCAGGAGCTGCCCGGCCTCGCGGCGATCGTCAAGGACAGCCGCGACCTCGAGAAGCTCCCGAAGAGCGCGTGACGTGGCGAGCCGCCTCCCGCTCGACGCCCTGCTGATCGACCTGCGCGCGCGCGGCGTCGCGGTGGGCGTTCGCGAGCTCGCGCGGCTCGAACGCCTCCTCTCGCTGCACCACGACTTCACCGGCGGCCTCGCGAGCAGCCGCGCCGACGACGTCGCGCCATTGCGCGCGCTCCTCCAGCCGGTGCTGGCGAAGACGCGGCGCGAGCAGGAGATCGTGGCGCAAGCGATCGAGCGCTGGTCGCAGCAGGCGCGTGCGGAGTTGGGGCCGCTCGAGGGCGACGGCGCGCCGAGCGACACGCGCAGTGACGACCTTGCGGATCCCAACACGCCGCAACCACGCACGACCCGTTCGAGCATCGAGTCGCGATCTGATCGCGAGCTCGCACAATCGCGGCGCGCGCGCAGCCGTCGGATCGGGCTCGTGGCCGGCGCCAGCGTCCTCGGTTGCGCCGCGACGATCTGGGGAGTCACGCTCCTTATCGGCTCGTGCGAACCGAACGACTCGCAGAAGCCGCCGCCAATCCAGGGGCCCATCGACGGGCCGGGACCCGAAGGCCCGACGAAACCGCCGGTAGTAAACGACGCTTCTCCGCTCACCGTCCCGATCGTCCGCGAGTTCGAGGAGTGGGAGCCGAAATTCTCCGACCCCGTCCCGTTTCCGCCGCGCTGGCCGTGGCTCCTCGCGGCCGCTGGCGTCGTCGCGGTCCTCTTCGGCCTCCTCCATCGGCACAGCCGCCGTGACGAGCGTCCGCCGCCGCCGCGGGACCGCCATCGCAGCCTGCCACCCGCGCGCTACCTGCCCGACACGTGGCGGGGCCGCGTCGTGCCAGCGCGCCAACTGCGCTCGTTGGTGTGGGCGGTCGAGCACTTCGTCGAGGGCGAGCAGCCGTCGCGCATCGACGTCGCGCGCACGGTCGACGCGACGGCGCGCGCCGGCGGCCTCCCTGAGCTGCGCTTCCGTCCTGCCGTCCATCCGCGCGAGCTGTGGCTCTGGATCGACACGCACGACGCGGGCCTCCTCGAACGGCGCCTCGTCGCCGAGATCACCGACGAGCTCGCGCGCTACGGCCTGCCGGTGCGCACGGCCTCCTTCGACGAGTCGCTGCTCCACTTGCGTTGGGACGATCGCGGCGACCGCTTCACGCCGCTCGAGGTCGAAGGGCAGCGCGAGCAGGTCACGCTCGCGATCGTCACGCGCGGCCGGCTGCTCGCGGAACAGTTGCGGACCGCGGCGCCGCCGCGCGGACTGATCTCGAGCCTCGACGCGCTCGCGACCTTCCAGCGCGTGCTCTTCGCCGATCCCTCGCGCGGCGCGCACGGACTCGCGACGGAGCTCGCGCGCTGGCGCTTCGACGTCGTCGGGCCCGAGGCACTCGCCGCGCGGCTCGCGGAGCCGTGGCGGAGCGCGTTCGACGACACGGCCGACGCGGTGGGCGCCGCCGCCCGCGCCGG
>CAYRQC010000772.1:0-5105 GCA_964426265.1 uncultured Phycisphaerales bacterium
TGTTCTGCACGACGGCCTTCGACTTCGACTCGGTCTCGTTCAGCAGCTCGTCGATCCGCTTCTGGTTCGCGGCCAGCGCCTGCTCGATCTTCTCGGGCTGCGCGCCCTTCAGCAGCAACGCGTCGATCTCCCGCATCGAGCTGCGGATGCGGAAGACCAGCTCGCGCGCGCGCTCGGCGTCGGGGTCCAGCGCCTGCCCACGCGCTTCGGGGGCTGCGGCGAACGCGAGCACCCCGAGCAGTGTCCACGCCACGCTCTTTGCGGAGCCGCGATTCATCTACTTGCCTCCCGAGCCGTCCGTGCCGCCGGAGCTCTCCTCCGGAGGTTGATCGGCGCCGCCCTGGCTCGCGCTGTCGTCGCCCCCATCTTCACCCTTCGTCACATCCTCGACCAGCTTCTCGAAGATCTCGGTCAGCTCCGAGTGGCGGTGGCCCAAGCGCTCGAGCAGCGAGAGGCGCGCGCTCATCAGCTCGGGATCGGGATCGTCGCGGGTCTCGAGACGCAGCGTCCGCACGTCCTCCTGGACGTCCTCTTCGAGCCGTTTCAGCAGCACCAGCTCCGCCACTGGCGGGACCAACTTCGGCTTCGGTTGCCCCCCCTGCATCCCGTCCGGCGGCTGGCCGTCCTTCTCGTCCTGACGCGCCTGCTGGCGCCGCTTGGTCTCCTCCTCGAGCGACTGGATCAACCGGTCGTAGCGGCGGACCACATCGTCCGCGAGCACTTGGACATACTCACCCGTCTCGGCATCGCGACCGGTCAGCCGCTCCTGGACCTGTCCGAGGTCGGCGCCGTTCTTCTCCAACACCCACGGGAAGCTGGGCGAGGAGTCGTCGGCGAGCTTCTGGATGATCTCGCCGTTCTCCTTCTTCATCCCTTCGGCATCCCCCGCCAATCGCTCGACGCGGGGGCGCAACCGTCGGGAGAGCTTCTCGGCACCCGCGCGATCGACGTCGACCTGCGCGATCCCGTCGTGCAGCGCGACCGCCCGCGTGCGCAGCTCCTTCAGCTTCTCCTTGAGCCGGAAGAGCATCTCCTCGGAGCGGAGGCTCTGGTAGCGATCCTCCTCCTCCTTGAGCTTCTTCTCCATCTCTTCGAGGTTCTTCTCGGCCTGCTTCTCCTGCTCGACCGCGTCATCGGCCTCGCCGGCATCGAGCTGCTGGCGACCACGACTCATGTCGCGCTCAGCCGCGGAGCCCTGCTCCTGGCCGTTCTTCTGCTTCTGGTCGCGCAGCCGCTGCATCAGGTCCTTCAGCTGCTCCTCGATCTGCCGCTGCTCCTCGGCGAGCTTCTTCATCTCGGCGCGCGCCTTCTCGGAGTCCTGCTGCTGCGCGCGCGCCTGCGCCTCTTTCGCCGCCGACTGGGTCTGCGCAAGCGCCTCCTTCAGCGCCTCCTCCGCCTGCTTCTGCTCCTGCGGCGCGCTCTGCGAGTCGTTCTTGCCGAGCGCCTGCTTCGCCTGCTCCATCGCCTTCGCCGCATCGTCGAGTGACTTCTGCAAGGCCTGCTGGCCATCCTTGGTCATCGCGCCGGCCGGATCGGTCGGCAGCTGCTTCGCGTCGCGGCCGGCGCTCTGTGCCTGGGCACGCAGGAAGTCCTGGCGCGCCGCGAGCCCTTCCTGCTCGCGCGCCGCGGCCCGTTGCTGCTGATCGAGCGCCGCCTGCGCCTCTGCAAGTTGCTTCAGCGCCTCGCGTGCCTGCGCGAGCCCGTCCTTCAGCTCCTTCTTCTCGAGCTCCTGGTGCGCGCGGTCGAGCTGCTCCGACGCCGTGGCGAGCGCCTTCGCCGCCTGCTCTTCCGCCTTCTGACGCTCCGCGGCCGCCTGACCTGGTTGATCGTTCGACTCCGACGCCTGCCGCGTCGCCTCTTTGGCGAGCTCGGAAGACTTCGGCGCCAGCTCACCTTCGGTCTTGGCCGCCGGCTCGAGCGCGGGAGGCGCGGCTGGAGTGGTGCTCGCAGCACCTGGATCACCCTTCATCGCCTGATCGAGCGCCGCCTTCGCCGCATCGAGCGCGGCCGTCAGCTCGCGCTGGGTCGCCGGATCGGCCTCCGGCTTCGCCGGATCGCCGGCCGCTTTCGCCTGCTCGGCTGCTTTCGCCTGCTCCGCCGCTTCGGCGAGCTTTGCCTCGGCATCACGCAGCGCCTTCGACAGCTCGGGCGCGCGCTCGGCCAACTCGCTGCGGGTATCGCCGAGACGCCGCGCCGCCTCGGCCAGCTCTTCCGCAGTGCCCCGTTCCGCCGCCTTGCTCGCCTGGTCGAGCACCGCCTCGGCATCGCCGGCACGCTCGCGCACCTCGTGCTGCAGCTGGTCGACCACCTCGCGCTGCCGCTCGGCGAGCGCCGCGACGTCGCTCTGCAGCTTCGCCCGCGCCGCCTCTTCGCGCGCCCGCTCCTGTGCGCTGGTTCCCGCCTGCGCGGCCGCCTTCGTCTCGGTCTCGGCCCGCAGCGCCTGCTGCTTCACGAGCGTCTCGGCGATCTGCTTCGCGAGCTGCTCCAGCTTCTGCGCCTGGTCGCCCGCGACCTGCTCGGTCTGCTCGCGGAGCGTCCGCTCGGCGTTGCGCAGCCCCGCGACATCGGCGATCGCTTGCTGCACCTGGTCGAGCTGCTTCTCCAGCTCGGAGAGCTCCTTCTCGTCGAGCAGCAGCTTCAGCACCACGCTGAGATCGCCGAGCAGCGCCGACTGCTGCTCGGGCGACTGCAGGTTGCCGGCGTCCTTCAAGAGCTCGAGGATCTTGTCCTTGCGCGACTCGAGGTTGCGCGTGTCGATCTCGCCGAGCGCCTTGCGCAGCAGCTCGGCCTGCCGGGTCTTGCCTTCCGCGTCGAGCTTGCCGGCGAGCCGCTCCATCCGCTTCTTCAGCGACGAGAGGCGGTCGAAGAGCTGCGACTGGTCATTGACGACGCGCTCGCGATCGTCGCCGTCACCGGATCCCACGTTCGAGCTGAGTGCCGTGCCGCTCGTGGCCATCGCGGTCGCGCTGGCCAGGGCAAGTGGCCCCCCGGATGCGGACCGCCACGCGCAACCGGCGACGAGTGCCGCGTACAGCCATCGGCGCGTCACTTTGCGCACACTCCCACAAGCCCGCTGGTGCGCGTGCGTCCATCTCGGCAAGGCCCGATCGATCGTCATCACTACCTCCGATCACTGCCCTCGTTCGTGGGGTTGGCGACACCACCACTGCGCGCGCGGTCGTTGATCTCTCCCTGATCGTGGACGAGCCCACGCCACAGGTCGAGGATCTCCTGGAAATCTTCCCACTCCTCCATCTTCTGCAACAGGAGTGTGTAGGTATCGATCACCCGCTGCTGGGCGGCGAGCGCCCCTTGCAGCAATGGAAGACGATTCTGGGCGCTGCCGGTGAGCCGCGCGCTGCGCAGTTGCTCCAGCGCCCGTTGCGCGTGCTGCTCGCTCGCCGTGAGGCCGAGGTCGAGCATGGTGAGCAGGTTGCCGAGCTGCTGCAGCTCGCCGAACTCGCCATTCGCATGCGCGGCGGTGAGCGCGAGGAACGGGGCGAAGTCGAAGCTCGGCCCCGCGCGCGCTTCGGTCAAGCGCGCCAACAGGAAGGTCACCACCCGCTCCGCCGTCGGCGTCGGGTCGAGTCGGTTCAGCGTGTAATCCTGGGCGACATCTGCGAGATCGCGCGCTACCTGGCGGGCGCTGGTGCCGACGCGACTCTGCTCGACCTCGAGCGCGATCAGCTCCTTGGGCTCGACCACGCCGTCCCCCTGCGCACCGAGCAGCGCTTTCAGGCCCGCGAGCCGCTCCTCCTGGGATTTCTTGGCACCGGCGACCACCTGCTTCACGCGCTGCTGGCGATCGGTGAGCTTGCGCAGCTTCTCGCCCTCCGAGACCACATCGATGCGACGGCTCGGCGAGGTGATCTCGTTGGGCAGCAGCGTCCCGACCGGCTGCTCACGGTTGTCGCGGACGGTGGCGACGTAGAGCAGCGAGTCGCCTTCTGCCACGGCGACGTCGTCTGCGCCTTTCTTCAACGCAAGCCCGCGCAGGTCGAGCACGGAGTCGAGCACGTGCGGCTCGCCGGCCGCGACGAGCAACGCGGGTTGGCTGCTCCCGGGGCCTTGCAGCAGCAGCACGTTGGGAGTCTTGTCGTCAGCGCGACAGAGCGCCAGCTCGACGCTGATGACACCGTAGTCGTCGTCGACCAGCAGGCGGAACGGCACCACGCCGTTGGCGGTCACCTCGAGATCGGAAACTGCCGGACGGACCAGCTCGAGCACCGGCTTGCGATCGGCGAGCACGGTGAGCGGGTAGTCGAGCGGGTGGAGGTTCTTGAAGCCGCTGGCGCCGCCGAGATGGAGGTTGATCGTCCCCGAGTCCTCGGCGACCAGCGACGCGCGCCAGAGCGTCGGCTGCGTGGCATCGCGGGTGAGCGGCCGCGCCGTCCCCGGATCACTGTGCAACGTCAGCGTCCCCTCGACCACGTCCCCAGTCGTCTGCACCTCGAGATCAATCGTCGTGCCAGCCGGGACGGCAAACTCCTGGCGCTCCTCGCGGGTCGGCGCGCGGCCGGTGTAGAGCGGCGGCGTGATGGCGGCGACCAGCTTCTCGACGGCCGGCGACGGCACCACCTCGATCGTCAGCGCGCTGCCGTGGCCAGGGTCATCGCCACCGGCAGCGGAGAGCTCCATCGGCCGCACGACGTTCTTCAGCCGATAGCTGAACTCGTCCTTCGAGCCCTCGCGCGCGCTCATCCGGATCTCTTCCGAGCCGCTCCGCCCCTCCTCGCGGACGATCAGCAGCACCTCGTCCGGCACCGATCCGTCGGCGTGCACGACCACCGGCAGGATCGCCCCGCGCGCGATCTGCACGCGCCGAGCGCGGCCCTCCCCATCACGCTCGACGCGGAAGTAGGTCGATTCGGAGGCGGCAGCGACGTCGAGGAGCAGATGGGTCCGCCGCGGCCAGTCGACATCGGCACCGAACAAGCGCTGCGCGAAGATGCGGCACTCCTCACCGCGCAGCAGCATGAACCCGCCGAGCAGCACCACCGCAACGGCATCGATCGCGAGCAAGCGCTTCAACAACCGCGCGTCGAAGATCGTGTCGAAGGAGACCGCCGCACAACGCGCCTCGATCGCCGCGCGCCATTGTGCGA
>CAYRQC010000773.1:0-4882 GCA_964426265.1 uncultured Phycisphaerales bacterium
TTCATCAGGCGGCCGCGCAACCGTTGGCCGTTGTGAAGCACGACCGACGCTTCCGGCAGGTCGCCGGCGCGCCGGTACTCGGGCGCCGTCGAATCGAGCAGGGTCACCTCCCCGAGATCGAATACACACTCGCCGGCACCCACGCGCAGCGTCACCTGCGTCCCCTTCACGCGCGCGATGTGACCACGGAACGAGTGGCCATTCCTCAGCTCGATGATCGTGTCATTGCCGGCCGTGTCGGCGCGGGGCCGCGGACGAGTTGTCGGCAGCTCCTGCTTGTGCGGCGGCTCGAAGACGACGGGGGCGGCTGAAGAGGTGCGGCCCGTGGCGATCGGAGCGGTCGTCTCGACCGTCTCCGCGGACGGCGCTGGTTGCTGTGGATCGGCCTCCACGGGAGGCAGCTCGGCGACGACCGGCGGCGATGAGAGCTCCACTGCCGGCGACACCGGCTCGCTCGATGGCAAGGTGCGGCTCTCGTCGCTCGACGGCAGCGCGCTGTTCTCGACGACCGAATCCGAGGTGGGGAGCTCGGTGGCGCCCGGCTCCGCTGCGGTCCGCTTCGGTGCCGCCCGAGGAGCGCTCGCCACTCCGCCAGAGTCCGCGGTCTCGGCGCCGTGCTGCTCGCTCAGGACAAGCCAGCTACTCACCGCCAGCGTCGCGGAAACGACGAGCGCGGCCGCCGCGATCCAGCGGCGTCGCGCACGGGCGAGCGACACGATTGGCGCCAAGGATCGTGGCGTCGCATCGGCGAGCGCGCGGTCGTGGTCGTCGTCCGACGACGATGCAATCGGCTCTGCGATCGGTGGCGCGGTCGACGCGGCATCACCTGCGGCATCACTGGAAGTCGTCGCCTCGGCAGCGACCGGCTCCTCCGTCGCGTCGGCTGGTGGTTCCTCGGCGGCAAACGAAGGCAGCTCGTCGTCGGTGTACCAGGAGGGGAGCCGCGTGCCGGTGGCAGGAGCCGAGCGCTCGGCAGGCTCGACTGGCTCGACCGGCTCGACGGCCTCGGTGGGCTCGACGAGCTCCATCGCTTCGACTGGCGTTGCACCGGTCACTGCGGCCGGCGGCGCGAGCGGGGCGCGGTCGGCCATCACCGCTGGTGGATCACCGAAATCGATCGCCACTTCGTCATCGACGAGGAGCCACTCCTCGCCACTCTCCGCCGCGTCGGCGCGCGCTGGCTCGGGCGCTCGCGAGTCGTCGATCTCGAGCAGGAAGCTGTCCTCGGGCAGGAAGCTGTTCGCGGACGACGTCGCCCGCGCCGGCGGCCGGTTCGCGACGCTCTCGTCGGCGGGCTTGCGATCGGGATCGCCGTCGACGTCGCGCTCGTTCGACATGGTTTCGCCTCAGCCTTCCTCGCCTCGAGCGGGACCGCAACCGTTCACCGCTCCCCTTGTCGTCGAGCGCGGCCCCGCGGGTTGACCGGCGGAAAAAAGCTCTCATCCGCCGCCAATGAACCATTGAGCACGACGGCGCGCCGCCGTATCAAGCAACGCCACCAGCGCGACCGATGGACCCTTGGCCGTCGGCCGCGCGGCTTGCAGGATGGCCCTCGACCCATGAACGACGATCGTTCCCACCCGCGTCTCCACGCGACGGGCAGGCGCGCTGCGGCCGCTTCGCTCCTGCTCGCGTTGCTGGGCTGCCCGAACATCCCGCCGTCGCTCGACCGCACCTACCTGCGGGTCGGTTCGACCGCGTTGTTCGAGCCGCTCGCTGCCGACGGCGATCGGGCGATCGGTCCCTACATCGGCGTCACGACCAGCTTGGGCGCGTTGCTGGCCATCGAAGGGACGCGCGCGACGGCGCTCGAGGTCGAACTGCAGGGCTTCGAGCTCAACGCGGGCGACCTCGACGGCTGGGGCATGCGCTACCTCGGCGGCCCGCGCTGGATCTGGAACTTCGACGGCCGGCTGCGCCCGACCATCGGGGTCGGCGGTAGCTGGACCGACTTCCGACTCGCCCACCGTCGTCGTGGTCGCGACCCCGGCGGCGTCGGCGTCTACGGCGATGCCGGCCTCGATTGGATGCTCACGCCGCGCATTGGAATCGGTGCACGGCTTCGCACGAACGTCCGCTACGAGGAGGCCGACCGCGAGCACACCGTGCGCGACGGCATCGAGTTTGCCCTGCAGTCGGTTTGGCGTTTCTGAGGCCCTGCTCGATGCCAATTGCCCAATCGAGAATCATGCCGCTCGCTCGTCGCACGCCACTCGCCACGACGTTGCCGCTCGCGGTCACACTCCTGCTCACCGCCGCGTGCATGCAGCCCTCCGCGCTGCCGTTGCCGATGGCGCCGGTGCGCGCAATCGCGCTCGCGAAGCCGGTGAGCGAGCGGCGGCTCGCGATCCTCGACTTCGCCGACCAGCGGCCGCCGTTCGAGCAGTCGGAGCAGGCGATCGACGAGCAACCGATCGGCGGCCGCCACTTCGCGCGCGACCGCTTCTTCTCCTTCCATTCCGACGACGCCACGCTGCCCGCAGACCCCGCCGCGCCACCCGATCTGCGTGCGCGCGTCACCGGAACGGGCGCCTTCGCGTGGTACCCGTTCCCCAACCACGGTTGGGGCAAGCCGGTGACGGCACCGCTCGCCAAGGCGCTGCCGGACTACCTCGCGCTCGCGCTCGAACAGCGCGGGCTCTTTGCACGGGTGATCCGCGCGCCGACGATCGAAGCGGCCACGAGCGCCGGCGCCGACCTCGTGCTCTACGGCCAGATCGCACGCTTCGGTGCGCAGCTCGCCGAGCTACGTGACCCCTTCGTCGTGCGGTCCGATGACTGGACCGAGCTGCGCCTGCTCGCGGGAGTCGATTACTCCATCACGCTCGCGCCTCCGGACGGGGGGCCGCCGCTCCTCGTGCGGCAGTGCGCGGCGCGCGAGGACGCCGGTCGCCATCTCGACGCGCTCGAGCGACAGCGCGGCAATCAGCAGCGGCCCCTGTGGCAGCTCGATGCCGCCCACTTCCCCGGCTACGCCGAGGCCGACCTGGTCGGGCGCACGCGCCGGGCGCTCGAAAGCGCCAGCGTCCCGCTGATCGCGGCGATCGAGGCGGCGGTCACTCCACCGCAGCCGCCGGCGCAGTGAAGGATCGACCCGACTCGGGTATTCCCTCAGTGGTTCCCCTCAAGCGCCCGCGAGCCGCGGCCGAAGCATCCGGGAGCGCTCGGGGGAAGTTCCGGGAATGGGTGAAACCACGGTCCGCTCACGTCTGCTGCTGGTCGGGCCGGCGACCTCGCTGCGCCGGATCGCGCGCCGCGACGGCTATCAGCTCTTCGATGCCCACGACGTCGCGCTGGCGCGCGAGATCGTGGCGGCGACGCCGATCGACCTGGTCGCGATCGACCTCCAGGTGCGCGGCGGCGTGAAGCTCCTTCGCGAGCTGGCGCCGCGGCGCGGGCTCGCCCTGATCGCGCTCGCGTCGCCCCGCGATCCGCGCCTGCGCCGACTCCCACCCGACCGCTGCGACGTCATGAGCCCGCGCGATGACGCCGCCCGACTGCTGCGCCGCCTCGCCTGCGCCGCCCGCACCGAGCGCGATCTCGAAGCGACCCACGCGCAGCTCGAACGGGCGCAGCGTTTCGCGCGCATCGGGAGCTTCGACCTCGACTGGCAGGCGCGGCGCGTGCGCTGCTCCGACCAGGCGCGCCAGATCTTCGGGCTCGCACCGGGCGACGACGCGGTGGCGCTCGACGTGATCGCCGGGCTCATCGGTCCGGCCGCCCGCGATGCGTGGCACGGCTGGCTCGCGACGGTGGCCGGCGGCGCCGCAGCGCGCCCGTTCGAGTACCGCCTCTTCCGACGCGACCAGACCGAGCGCGTGGTGCGCATGCACGCCGAGCGGCAGGTCGACGCACGCGACGGCGACGTGCGGCTCCACGGGATCGTGCACGACATCACCGACCGCCGCCGCGTCGAGGAGGAGCTCGAATACCAGGCGCTCCACGACGACCTCACCGGCCTCGCCAATCGCCGCCAGCTCATCGAGAGCCTCGAGCAGACGATCGCCGAGGCGTCGGCGCGCGACCGGCGCGTCGCCGTCCTCTTCCTCGACCTCGACCGCTTCAAGGACGTGAACGAGAGCCTCGGCCACGCAGCGGGCGACAAGCTGCTGGTCGACGTCGCGCTGCGGCTGCGCAACAGCGTGCGCGACGAGACGCCCCACGCGCCGGGTGAGCCCAAGCGCCGCGGCGACCTGATCGCGCGCCCTGGCGGCGACGAGTTCGCCATGGTGATCGCCGGGCTGCGCGACGCCGACGATGCCGACACGGTCGCGCGGCGCGTGCTCGACGAGTTCGCGCGGCCGTTGCTGCTCGACGGCCGTGAGATCTTCCTCACGACCTGCGTCGGGGTCGCGATCGCGCCAACCAACGGGATCGAGGCGCGCGAGCTGGTGAAGCAGGCCGAGACCGCGATGTATGCGGCCAAAGAGCGCGGCCGCGCCACCTACGCGATCTTCGATCCGTCGATGATCCAGCTCGCCGACCAGCGGCTCGAGCTCGAAGCGGCGTTGCGGCGCGCCCTCGAGCGCCAGGAGTTCGAGGTCTGGTACCAGCCGCGCATCGAGCTGGCGAGCAACCGCATCGTCGGCATGGAGGCGCTGGTCCGGTGGCGCCATCCGCAGCAGGGGCTGGTCTCGCCGGCGCACTTCATCCCGGTCGCCGAGGACAGCGGGCTGATCGTGCCGATCGGCGCCTTTGTGCTGCGCGAGGCGTGCGTGCAGGCGCGGCGCTGGGAAGAGCTCGGCTTCCAGGGGCTGCGCATGGCGGTGAACCTCTCGGCCGAGCAGTTCCGCGATCGCGCGCTCGGCGAGATGATCACCGCGGCCCTCACCGCGGCCAACCTCCCGGCCGACCGCCTCGAGCTCGAGCTCACCGAGAGCAC
>CAYRQC010000774.1:0-4798 GCA_964426265.1 uncultured Phycisphaerales bacterium
CCCGCGGATCGCGGCCACCACCGCCACCACCGCCGCCCGGCGGTCCTTGCGGACGATCTTGGCGTGGTCCGTGACCATCGTCGCGGCCCCGGCCGGGACCGCCACCGCCGCCGTGGCCGCCGCCGCGTCCACCGCGGTCACCCGGACCACCTCGCCGATCGCCGAACCCGCCGCCGCCCTCGTCGCGCCTCGGTGGACGCGGGCCGTCATCGCGCCGTCCGCCACCCGGCTGACCCGGATTGGTGCGTGCGCTCACCTTGACCTTGCCGCTCGGATCGACGTGGATCACCTTGACCTTGATCTTCATGCCGGGTTCGACGATGTCCCGCGGATCGCGCACGAACTGGTCGGACATCTCCGAGACGTGCAGCAACGCCTCCTGCCCGGGCACCAGCTCGACGAACGCGCCGAACTCCTTGAGCTCGAGCACCGTCGCCTCGAACTGGTCGCCCATCTTCACCTCGGTGGTGAAGGCGTCGACGAAGCGACCGGCCTCCTCGATCGCCTCGAGGCTCTTGCCCGAGATGATCACCTTGCCGGTGTCGTCAACCTCGACGTCGGTGCCAGTGCGCTCCTGGATCATGCGGATGTTCTTGCCGCCCGGTCCGATCAGCGCACCGATCTTCTCGATCGGGATCACGCGTCGCAGGATTCGCGGCGCATGCTGCGAGACCGTCGCCCGCGCCTGCGCGATCACGGAGTTCAAGATCGCCAGGATGTGGAGCCGTCCCTCCCGCGCCTGCGCAAGCGCCGCCCGCATGACCGCGAGGTCGAGCCCACGGACCTTCACGTCCATCTGCATGGCCGTGATGCCATCGACCGTTCCGGCGACCTTGAAGTCCATGTCGCCGTCGTGATCCTCGCCACCGAGGATGTCGGACAGGACCTTCACCCGTTTGCCGTCGGTGACCAGCCCCATCGCGATGCCGGCGACCGCCTTCTTCAACGGCACTCCCGCATCCATCATCGAGAGCGAGCCGGCGCACACCGTCGCCATCGACGAGCTGCCGTTCGACTCGAGGATGTCGGAGATGACGCGGATCGTGTAGGGGAACTCCTCGTCCGTCGGCACCATCGCCGCGAGGGCCCGCTCCGCGAGCATGCCGTGGCCGATCTCGCGCCGTCCGGGACCGCGGATCGGCTTCACCTCGTTGACGCTGAACGGCGGGAAGTTGTAGTCGAGGTAGAAGCGCTTGCTGACCGGGTCGCGCAGCCCGTCGACGCGCTGCTCATCCGACGTCGTCCCGAGCGTCACCTGGGTGAGCGACTGCGTCTCGCCACGCGTGAAGATCGCGGTGCCGTGGACGCGCGGCAGCACGCCGAGCGCGATCCGGATCGGCCGGATGTCGCGCAGGCCGCGGCCGTCGGCCCGCAGCTCCTCCTCGAGGATCATCGAGCGCGTCCGCTCGGAGACGAGATCGCCGTAGAGGCTCTTCAGCTCCCGCTCGCGCTTGTCGCGCTCCGGCGTGCCGACCACCAGCCCGGCCGCGTGCCGCTCGATGGTCTTCGCGCCGAGCTCCTTCAGCGCCACCTTCTGCGCGTGCTTGCCAGGCGTGAGGATCGCGGTCCGGGCGTCGTTCCAGCACTCCGCCTTCAGCTTCGCGTAGGTCGCGTCGTCGCGAACCGGCGCCGCGACGACGATCTTCGGCTTGCCGACCTTCTGGCGCAGCTCATCCAGCAGGTCGCAGATCGTCTGGACCGCCTTGAAGCCGAAGTCGATCGCGCCGATCATCGCCTCTTCGCTGATCCCCTGCGCACCGGCTTCGACCATCGCGACGGCCGTCCGGTGACCCGCGACCACCAGGTCGAGCTGCCCCTCCTTGCGCTCCTTGTCGGTCGGCATCAGGATCGGCTGGCCGTCCTTCAGGCCGACGCGCACCGAGCCAGCCGGGCCGAGGAACGGGATCTTCGAGATGTGCAGGCAGGCGAACCCGCCGATCATCGCGAGCACATCGGGATCGAACTCGGGATCGGCCGAGATCACGGTCGCCATGATCTCGACTTCGTCCTTGTAGCCGGCGGCGAACAGCGGCCGGATGGGACGATCCATGCAACGCGCGGTCAGGATCTCTTTCTGCGATGGCCGCGTCTCGCGCTTGATGAAGCCGCCCGGGAACTTGCCGGCGGCCGAGGTGCGCTCGCGGTAGTCGACCGTGAGCGGGAAGAAGTCCTGCTCACGCTGCGGCTTGGCCGACGAGACGGCCACCAGGACGTGCGAGTCGCGGTAGCTCACCAGCACCGCGCCGTCCGCCTGCCTGGCGAGCAGACCGGTCTGGATCCGGAGTGTCTCGCGACCGATCTGCCGTTCGACCGTGATGGCGGTGTCGAGATACGCCTGCCCGTGGGTCGGCTGACCCGAGGGCTCTGCGGCTGCGGATGGATTCATTTCTTACGACTGCCTTCCTTCTTGCCGCGGGCCTCGAGGAGGAGGTGTTCGCGCCGCGCGGACGCAGCACTGACCCACGGTTTCCCGAAAAGGGAGCGACCCAAGATGTCAGAGATGGGAGAACGAGACGACCCGCGGCGCGCGACGCGCTTGGCGACTGGCTGCCCCGCCGAGAAGTCCGCGGGGCGAACCCTTGAAGACCGCCACACCGAATCGGCTCAGCTCGCCCGCAGACCGAGGCGCTTGACCACGTGGTCGAAGCGTTCGGTGTCCCTGTTCTTCAGGTACTTGAGCAGCGAGTTGCGGCGGTTCACCATCACCATGAGCCCGCGGCGTGCCGCGAAGTCCTTCTTGTGCGTCTTGAAGTGATCCGTGAGACCCTTGATCCGCTCCGAGAGAAGCGCGATCTGCACCTCGGGCGAGCCGGTGTCTTCGGTCGACAGCCGGTAATCCTGGATCGTCTTGGTCTTCGCTTCGGCGGGAGTGCTCATTCACATCTTCCGGGCGCGAGACGCGCCCGAACCTTCCTTAGCTTGGCCGTGCCTGGATCGATTGCCGCTCCGCGGCGATCGCACCGCAACGGTTGCAATCCACCGCAAACCATCGCAGCTCGGTCGCCAGGCGTCTGCCTTTCCTCAAATCTGAAGGGCGAGGAGGCTAGCAGCCCCCCCGCGGCCAGTAAATCCTGCACCCCCAGGACTTTTCGCGCCGGCGTGGCGCTGGCGCTCCGAGATCTCACTTCGGCGGCACGCTCCAGCCGATCGCGACCCCCACGAGCTCCGCGGCCCGACGAAAGCGTTGACACGACTCGCAGACCCCGCACGGAGCGGCTCCCCCCTCGTAGCAGGGCCACATTCTCTCGACCGGCAGGCGCCGACTCAGGGCCGCCGCCATGATCTCCCGCTTGTCGAGCGCGGCGGTCGGTGACTCGACGCGCACCTTCCCGCGGGTCGAGAAGGCGAACGCGCGATTGAGCGCCGCCAGGTAGTCGATCGAGTTGTCGGGGAAGGTGGCCGCCTCTTCGCGGTTGAAGCCGACGATCACGCGCCCCGCTCGCGACGACTCGGCGAAGGCCGCCGCGACCTCGACGAAGACGCCGTTGCGGTTCGGGACCCAGACGCGATCGGCACTCTCATCGACGGCCCGCCCGCCGCGATCGAGCGTGGCGCGATCGGGCTGCGGCAGGCTCGCTTGCCGATCGAGCAGCGCCCCGGCATGCGGCAATCGGCGGAAGAGATCGAGCCCGACCACCTGGTGCGGCACCCCGCAGCGAGCCGCCAGCTCTCGCCCCCGCTCGACCTCGCGGACCGCAGCGCGCTGCCCGTAGTCGATGGTGAGCGCCAGCACGACCGGCGCCTGCTCCAACGCCATCGCCATCGCCACGGTCGAGTCGAGCCCGGCGGAGAGCAACACGACGGCGTCGGCGTTCGGCATCGTTCGCGGTTCAGTAGTCAGTAATCAGTAATCAGCGTTCACTGCGTCGTGATCGTCCGGCCCGGATCGGAGCGCGAGTCGCGCAGGAACTCGCGCTCGAGATCGGTTTGGAACCACGACTGCTCATCGAAGGCGTACTGATCGGCCAGACCGGTCCCGAAGTCGTACGACTCGACGAACATCTGGAAGGTGGCCGGCAGCACGAAGTCGGTCGTCCCCACGCCATCGGGCAGCACGAGCGGCAGGCTCGGGACCTGCATCGAGACGTTCATCGCGACGCCTGCGGGGACGTAGATCCGCCACATCTGGAGATTCACCTGGCTCACGATCGAAAGGCAGTGCATCCCGTTGCCCTGCGTCACCTCCGGCCACTGGAGCTGCGGCGGATGGTTGTTGTCGAGCACGGTGATGTCGGGGATCGCCTGCGGGTTGGCGACGTGGGCACTGGTGGCCGTCGGATCGAAGATGAACCGCTCGCGCGTGTAGGCCGACGACCCGAGCGTGGCCGAGCGCTCCCCGATCATCAGCTCGAGCCGCAGGTTCCGGCGCAGCCGCGTCACCTCGACGCTGACGCTGGCTGGATCGTCGATCAGGTTGGGTTGCAGCAAGAGCTCGAGTCCGCTGTCCTCGAAGCCGGTCGTCCCGACGGAGTCGTTCGCGAGCAGCGGCAGCGGTACGAGCACGCCGCCCGTTCGCGTGCTGCCCGACGCGGTGAAGCTCGAGCTGCCCGTCAACCCGACGTTCCCGACGAAACCGGGGACGCGACACATCAGCCGCAGCTCGCGGATCTGCCCGCCGGCGCCCTCGGTCCCGTTCAGGCCGACCGACCCACCGGTGCTCACATCGGCGTTGTCGAAGTCGACCGTGTGCACGAGCTGCGGATGGGTGAGATCGGAGTAGGTCGTCGTCTGGCCGGCGAAGTCGACGCTCCGGAGCTTGCTGAGCCCGATCGAGCCGGAGTCGTCCTCCGCCGTGAAC
>CAYRQC010000775.1:0-7191 GCA_964426265.1 uncultured Phycisphaerales bacterium
GCTGCGCAGCGTCGCGGCCGAAGCATCGGCGCCGGGCTGATCGGCCTTGGTGATGCAGAACAGGTCGCCCGCTTCCATCAGCCCCGCCTTCAGCGCCTGCACCGCGTCACCGCCGCCTGGTGCGAAGAGCACCATCGTCACGTCGACGGCAAACGTGATCTCGATCTCGCTCTGACCGGCGCCGACCGCCTCGATCAAGATCCAGTCGAAGCCGAACGCGTCGAGCAGATCGAGCTGATCGAAACCGGCGTGGGCGAAGCCGCCGGCCGCGCCGCGCGTCGCCACACTGCGGAAGAAGAGGCCGTCGTCCACGTCGCTCGGCGCCAACCGGATCCGATCACCGAGCAGCGCGCCACCGGTTCGCTCGCTGCTCGGATCGGTGGCGAGCACCGCAACGCGCTTCCCGGCGCGCCGCAGCTCCCGCACCAGCGCATCGATCAAGGTGCTCTTGCCGGCGCCGCCCGGACCAGTGATGCCGACGCGCAGCGCCGAGCCCGCGCGCGCCGCGACCTCGTCGGCGATCGTCGCATAGCGCTCCGGCTCCGACTCGGCGAGCGAGAGCAGCCGCGCCAGCGCGCGCCGTTCGCCGCGCAGCAGGCCTTGCAGCAGATCGCGTGGCTCCTCGCGCTCTCTCATCGTGGTTT
Source organism: uncultured Phycisphaerales bacterium (assembly GCA_964426265.1). Classification (GTDB taxonomy): domain Bacteria; phylum Planctomycetota; class B15-G4; order B15-G4; family SIAN01; genus SIAN01. Next base: position 645 of record CAYRQC010000775.1, read on the forward strand.
GGCATCGTAGCGGCGATGGCATCGCTGGTTTCGATCAACGTCGGCCGCGCACAGCGCTTCGAGATCGGCGCCAAGCCGTTCCGTTCCGCGATCCTGAAGAGCCCGATCGAAGGCCGCGTCCGGCTCGGGACGCTCGGTGTCGCCGGCGATCAGCAAGCCGACCACCGCTTCCATGGCGGTCCCGAGAAGGCGGTACTCCTCTACACCGCCGAGCACTACGACTACTGGCAACGCGTGCTGAAGAGCGCGCCGCTCCCGCCTGGCACGTTCGGCGACAACCTCACGTTGAGCGGCTTCGCCGATCTCGAAGGGGAGCTGCATGTGGGTGATGTGCTGGCAATTGGTGGTGCGACGGGCGAAGGCGAGAACGGAGCGACGGACCGACCGGGGAAGGGCGCAGCAGACGACGCGACCGCAGGTGCAACCAGCGCCGCGAAGATCCAGCTCACGACCCCGCGCCAGCCGTGCTGGAAGCTCGAGACGCGGATGGGGATTTCCGGATTCGCCAAGGCGTTCCTGGAGAGCGGCCGGATCGGGATCTACGCGCGCGTGGTCGCCGAAGGCGAGATCGGAGCCGGCGACCGCGTGACCGTCGCCGAGCATGCACCGACGGCGGCGACACTTCGCGATCTGATCCGCGCGCTCTACTTCGAGGATCGCGAGGCCGCGGCACGAGTGCTGGTCGACACCGGGCTCGACCCGCGGCTGCGCAAGAGGCTCTTGCGTGGCCGCGATCGGTCACGTCCCGAAGAGGGGTAGACCGCGGCGCTGAGCTCGGAGTGCGACACCGACCGCGCGCTCCAGCCGCGCGGTGTGGCCGACCGTTGCTACGACTTCCTGCTTCCGAGCTTGAACGGCTTCACCGGCACGACCTCGACCTTCTCGCTCCCCTCCTCGATCCGCACGACCTGATCGAGCGGCAGTTCCTCCAGCCGCTGACGCGTGCCCGAGCCGGGCCAGAGGATCTCCGCGAAGAGGATCTTGGTCGCGTCGCCGAGCCCGATCTCGGCCTGCAGGCTCGAGGAGCCGAAGCTGGCGCCGGCGCCGACGACGGTGTGGATCGAGCGCTCGCCGGCGGGCTCGACGATCCGGACGTGGATGCGCGCCCCCGTCGCGAAGCGGTTGGCCTTCACGCCGTGCAGCCGCAGCGTGATCCAGTGGTGGCCGTGGCCGGGGTTCTCGAACAGCGAGTTGGGATAGACGTCGCCGCTGAAGCCGCCGCCGAGCACCATGTAGAGGTCCTGGTCGCCGTCGTTGTCGAGATCGGCGAAGGCGATCGCGTGGCCCTTCTGCAGGTTGCCGAAACCGGCGGACGAGGTGATGTCCTGGAACCGCTTGCCGCCGTCGTTGCGGAACATCTTGTTGGGTAGCAGCGCACGGAAGTCAGGTGATCCAGTGCCGAGGCAGAAGTCGGGCCAGCCGTCGTTGTCGACGTCGCCGATGTTGGCGGACATCGAGAAGAGGGCACGGCCCGCGCCGCTCGCGGTCGTGACATCGCGGAACTTGCCGTTCTGCTCATTGTGATAGAGGCGTGGCAACTCGCTCGACGGCGGCTGGCCGAGGTAGAGCTTGCAGATGTCGTCGACGCGCTCCCCCCGAAACCGGCGTTGGTCGCGGCATAGAGATCGAGCCAGCCGTCGTTGTCGTAATCGAAGAAGAAGCAGGGGAAGCCCATGATCGGCATCGCAACGCCGGCCTCGGACGCCACATTCCGGAGCCGGAATCCAGGCGCCTCGTTGCTCGTCTCGTTGTGCAGCAGCCGGTTCTGGCTGCCGCGAGTCGAGAGGTAGAGGTCGACGCGTCCGTCATTGTCGTAGTCGCCCGCGACGACCGCCTTCACGAAACCGATCGACTCGGCTCCCGCCGCTTTCGCAACTTCACGGAAGGTGCCGTCGCGCTGGTTCAAGTAGAGCTCGCACGGGTGCGGCAGCTTGCGGTCCTCCGTCTCGTTCCCGATGAAAAGATCGAGCCAGCCGTCGTTGTCGAGGTCGGCGAAGGTGGCCGCCTGCGTGGGGTGCTCGCTGTAGACGCCGGCCGCAACCGTGACGTCCTCGAAGGTGCCGTCGCCGCAATTGCGCAGCAGCGAGTTGGGGATGCGTCCCTGCTCGGCGAACCAAGCGCCGCGCAACACGAAGACATCGGGATGGCCGTCGTTGTCGTAGTCGGCGTGGAGCAGGTTGAGCCCGCCGACCTCGCCGTCGAGCCCCGCTTCGTGCACCCGCTCGGTGAAGGTCCAGTCCCCGTTGTTGTGGTAGAGCCACATCCGGTCGCGCAGCCCGAGCGACGAGCAGAGGATGTCGATGAAGCCGTCGCCGTCGAAGTCCTCGGTGACGGCGCCACCGGAGAGCGTGACCGGATCGACGCCACACGCATGGGCGACGTCGGGAAAGCGGCCGATGTCGGCGTCCGCCGCGAATGCCGACGGCGGGATCAGCCACTTCTCCGGCACCTCTTGCGGCCACGTCCCGAGCGTCATGTGGACGAGATTCAGGCGCCAGCGCGCATCGAAGTTACGCGGATCGAGCTCGAGCAACTGCATCAGCGTCCGTTCGGCATTCTCCGAGCCACGCCGGAGCAGGTGGACGCCGCCGCCCCGGATCGGCAGCACGCAGGAATCACAGCCGTGGTGAGTGAGGCAGTTCTCGAGCTCGCCCATGCGCTGCCACGCGATCGTGCGGATGCTGAGTGCGAGCCGCCGCATCTCGTTCGCGCTGCGGTTGCCACCCGGGTCGGGCAGCCGGTCGAACTCGTCGAGGACGGCGAGTGCCTCCTCCACCTGGTTGTCCTGGACCAGGGCGTTCGCGAAGACGAGCCGCAGGTCGGCTTCGCGTGCCGTTCCGATCATCCGCTCGAGCCGTTTCTTGAACTCGGGGACGTGCAACGCGGTCAGGAAGTGGTTCTCCACCGCGTCGGGGCTCGCGGCGATCTCCTCGAGCCGCTCCGCCATCTTCTTCGTCGAAGGTGCGCGCGGATCGGATGCGCGTGGGTCATCGGCGGCCGGTGGAACGGAGTCCTGCAGTGACGAGAACAGCGCTCCGACTCGAAGCGCCGCGCTCCAGCTGATTGACATGACCTGAGGCGTCATGACCCGTTTCGCTGGCGAACGAGGATCTCACGCAATCAAGGTGCCGCCGCGAACCGACGCCACCGCACCGATGTGATCTCGCCTTCGGTCGCGTAGGTCGCGATGCCGAGTGGCACGCACGGCAAAACCTCGGGGCGCAAGGAGAGGCGGCGGCCGTCAGTGGCGACGTCGGCGAGCGTCGCACTACCGGATCCATCGTCGATCCATGCGCGCACGCGACCCGGCTCGACGCGGACGCGCGCTCGATAGCGCCGTCCGCGTTGGAACCCGCGATAGGTCGCCGTCTCGTTGCTCGATGCATCGTTGCCGTCGAGACACGAGAGCCCACAGGTGGCGCCGCCCCATCCGCCGAGCACCAGCGTGAGGCAGCAGTCACCGACGGGGAAAGTGAGCCCACAGAAGAAGTCGCTGCCGCTGCGGCGCGCCGCTTCGACCTCGAGCTCGTAGCCCATCGATGGGAGCGGCGGCGCGCTCCAGACGATGCCGGTCATCGGCGATCCGGCGTGCAGGCGCAACGCGCCGTCGACGATCTCGACCCCGCCGCTGCCGCCGAAGGGTGCTTCGTGCCAAGTCGTGGCGCTGGCTGGGACGCCGGCCAACAGCTCGTTCCACGCGGCGGTCTGGTCGGCAGTAGCAATGGCGATCGCGGCAGTGGTGGCCGCGGTCGTCGTCGCCACCTCTTGCGGCGCCTCGATCACCGGTGCACCAGTGCATGCGCTGGTCGCGAAGAGCCAGAGCACCGCGATTCCAGGAGTCGTGTCGCCGCGCCCGTTCATGCGACCTCCACCGCGCCAACCGGCCGCACGCGCAGCGCGAGTGCCCCGCCGAGCACGAGCAGCGACGCGACGACGAAGAGCGGTCGTACGCTGATCCCACCCCACGCCAGCAGCGCCGCCAGCACACCGCCGACCATCGGCCCAATCGCGTTCGCCAGCCCGATCGCCGAGAACATGAAGCCGTTCGCCGCGCCGCGCCGCTCGACTGGCGAGAGCGACGCCGCGAGCCCGAAGGCCGACGGCAGCACGCCCGCGAGGAAGACGCCACTCGCGAATCGAAGCAGCCAGAGCTGCACCACGTGGCCGACCAGCGCCTGCGGAAGCAGGCAGAGCGCCGCGAGCAAACCACAGCGTCGGAGCAGCCGTCCATGGCCCTTCTCGTCGCCGAGCCGACCCCATAGCGGCGTAACAAGTAGCGTCGCCGCGGCAGTGGCGCCGAAGGCGATGCCGGTGGTGACGCCGAGGTGCTCGCTCGATGCGCCGGCGAGCGTGCCAATGAAGAGTGCGAGCACTGGATCGACCAGCACTGCGCCGCCGCGCACGACCAGTACGCCGAGCACCATCGTCCGCAGCGGTCCCGGCGCGAGGAACGTGCGCGCGTCGGCGAGGAGGTGCACCATGCTGTCCATGATGGGCCGAGTCGGTGGTGGCTCGCGCCGCTCCCGCGACTCCTGCTCCCGCGACTGCGGTGACTTCTGCTGCTCGCGAGCCTCCCGCGCCGCACGCGTCACGATCGGCGAGTCGATCTCCCGCACACCAAACGCAATCGCCGCAAACGCCACGACGCTGAGCCCCGCGCACAGGAAGAAGGTGATGCGGTGTCCCCAATGGTCGCCGATGAAGCCACCCAGCGCCGGTCCGACGATGTTCCCGGCAAGCACACTCGTGTGGAGCATCCCGGCGATCCGCCCCTGGCGCTCGGGCGGCGCCGAGACCGACACGAGCGTCATCGCCGGTGCGATGAAACCGGAGAAGACTCCTTGCAGCAGCCGCAACAGCAGCAACCACCACGGCGCCGTCACGAACCCCATCGCCCCGACGAAAAGAGTGATGGCAGCGTTCGCGCGCAGCAGCATCGGCTTGCGCCCGATGCGGTCACCGAGCGCGCCCCAGAGGGGCCCCATGAACGCCGCCGTCAGCGGCGCCGCCGCCACCAGCGCGCCCGACCAGATCCCGATCGCCTGTGCGTCGTGGACGCCGATCTCGGCGAGGTGCAGCGGAAAGAGCGGCAGGAACAGCGTCATCCCCGCGGCGGTGACGAAGTTCGCGAGCCAGACCACCCGGAAGTTGCGCCGCCAAGGCTCCGTCATCCCGGCAGCCTACTGGATCGTGCCTCAGCTCTTGAGGAGCTGCGCGCCGAACCGCTTGCGGAACAGCTCGAGCAGCAGCTTGCCGCGCACCGTGTTCACCGTGACCCATTCGCTGTTCACGAACGCGAGCGCTGACAGGTCCTTGCGCAGCTGTGGGAGGTAGGGCTCGACCTTGATGTAGAGCAGCAGCCCTTCGCCGTTGCTCTCCATGAAGTACTCGGGATGGACGATCCCGTGCTTCACCATCGCGTAGACGATTTCCCAGTAGGTCGTGACCTGCCGCCACGCGGCGTTCATCGGATGGTCGGGCTTGGTCATCGCGATGACGTCGTCGTAGCTGCGCGGCACGAACTTGCCGTTGATCGTGTCGCGCGACTGCCGCATCACCGCCTCGCGGCGCAAGTCGTAGACCTTGATGGCGAGCTCGGCATCACCGTGGTCCGGGCGTTCTTTCGACATGGGAGTCCTCGCAAGAAAGAGAGGCGGCAGAGCATAGGGGCTTTCACGACGAGCTCTGAAGAGCCCGGGAAAGCGGTGCGAGTCTGTGGCGGCCGTCCTTGCGCGCGCTCAGCGCGCTCAGCGCGTCCAGACCGCCGCCGGGATCAGGTCGTTGATCGCGAGCTCCGGGATCTGGACGCGCAGGCGCGCGCGGCGGAGCTCCTCGAGACTGCTGCTGGTCTTGAGCAGCACGCGGCCGGGGATCTCGAACTTCTCGGCGTCGAGCAGCGCGGCGAAGTTCGCCTCGAGCGCGACGAAACCGCCGAAGCTTGCGCTGTCGGCGACGCGCGTGCCAATGATCTGACGCCCACTCGGATCGGAGAGCAGGATCTCGATCCGTTCGTGGTCGAGCTGGAAGCGGCGCGTCTTCCCCGCGCGCGTCCACTGCATCGCGTTGGTCGCGGGATCGAAGGTGGCGACGATGCCGAAGGTTGCCTTGAGCGACGTGCCCACCACACTGCGCGCCACCGGGAAGGAGTCGGCGTAGAGCACGTCGCCCTCCTCGCCGATCCGAAAGATGAAGCGCTGGAGCGCGTCGGGATCGGCCGCTTGCGCGGCGGCTACACACTCGTCGAACGAATCCGCCGGCTGCACGTGACCGCGCGGATCGGCGGGCAACAGGCGCCCGTTCACGATCGCGAGCCACTGGCCGAAGTGGTCAGGGAAGAGCCGCTCCTTCTGGCGGAGGTAGTCGTTCTCGAAGGCGGTCTCGTTGCGGGCGCGCTGCTCGTCGACCGGGTCGTTTGGCGACGCGGCCGGTGGTTCGTCCGGCGGCGTCGGACGCTCCATCGGCGCCTCTTGCGGGAACTGCACGACCACCTGTGGATTGGGTGGCGAGGCGAGGTTGCGAAGCGGCGTGACTCCCGGCATCGGCCGCG
>CAYRQC010000776.1:0-9937 GCA_964426265.1 uncultured Phycisphaerales bacterium
GATCGTCGGCATGCGCCATCCAGTGGCGACCTTTCCAGTGCGGTTGCCCAAAGAGCCGGTCGCGATCACCGGGCAGCACGCGGCGGTGCTCACCGCCGGCCTCGGCGGGCAGGCGTCGGCGGCGGTGATCCGCTGGATGGCGCCGGCACGAGCCGCGGCGACCGAAGGTCGCGAGCTGGCGCCGGCGCGGGCGCGCGCTCCGCGAGCCGTGCACCCGTTGCGGATGATCCGGGACGAGGTGCTCGTGGCCGGCGCGGCGCTGGTGACGCGCGAGCAGTTGCAAGGGGCGTCGCTCGCCGAGTTCGAGCAGCTCAATCCGGCGATGAGCTTGCGCCATTTGCCGGAGGAGGGGCAGCTCGCGTTCCTCGCGGTGAAGCAGGCGATGCGCGCGGCGGGCGAGCTGCTGCCGCCGGGCAATGACCTGGCGCTGGTGGCGGGCGTCGGTCACGAGTCGCTGGCGGTCTGCGCGCGGTTCGCGCGGTCGCTGCTCGATCCGGCGGCCGGCCCGCCGAGCCCGTCGCTCTTTGCCTACACCGCAGCCAACGCGATCCCGGCCGCCGTCTCGGCCTCCTTCGGATTTCGCGGGCCGGCCGTCACCGCGGCGAGCGGCTCGTTTGCATCGGCGCAGGCGCTGCTCGACGCCGCGCTGTTGCTCACCGAAGGGCGCGTTCGTCGCGTCGTCGTCTTCGCCTTCGCCCCCGCAAGCCCCGACCTCGACCTCTGCCTCCGCCGCGGCGGATTTCTCCCGCCGACGACCGCAGATGACGGATCCGTGCAAGGCACAAACCCATCACCGCCGGTGGCGGCGGCGCTGGTGCTCGCGCGCACGGAGGAGTCGGGGGGCGAGCCGGGCGGCCGCTCGATCCGGCTCGAGCTGCGCCGGCGGAAGCGGTCGAGCGTCACGGCGCCGCGCGCGAGCCCCACACTCGACCCGCTGCTCGGAGCGGAAGCGATCGTCGAGGTCGCGCTCGCGGCGGCGCGGCTCAAGCAGAGCCCCGCGGCCGCGATCCCGCTGCGCGCGCTCGACCCCTGCACCGGCGCCGCCCTCTGGATGCGCATCGCGACCGTCAAGAACGCGCCGCCCGAGGCCGCGGAGCCGCGCCTCGAATGAACGCGTGGGCGGACGAAACGCGCGAGCTTTCGGCTCGTCGTGGCGGCTCTTTTCGTACTGCGATCGGGCCGCTAGCCTTCCGCGCTTCGTTCCCGAGCGCGGCAGCGCGAGTGAAGCTCGCGCCACTCGCGTCCCGATGGGGACTACCGGAGAGCTCTTGCCGTGATGCAGCCTGCGGTCGCCGACCACCTCCTGTCCGAGCGTCGCCCCCTCGGGGCGGCGTGGGACAAGCTGATGATGTGGCTCTTCCTCGGCTCCGACGCGATGGGATTCGCGGCGCTGCTCGGGGCCTATTGCGCACTCCGCTTCGGGGACGAGGCGTGGCCGATCCCACAGAAGCTCCTCGGGATCAACTTCACCGCACTCATGACCTTCGTGCTGATCTGCAGCTCGGTCACCATGGTGAAGTCCTATGAGGCGATTCGGAAGGACGACCGGCGGCGCTGCTGGTTCTGGCTTTTTGGCACCTTCCTCGGCGGCGTCTTCTTTCTCGCCGGCCAGTGCTACGAGTACACCCACCTGATCGAGCACGGCATCACGCTGGGGAGCAGCAACTTCGGCGCGACCTTCTTCTGCACCACCGGCTTCCACGGCTGCCACGTCCTCGGTGGCGTCGTGCTGCTGGGACTGTCACTCGCGAAGGTCTCGAGCGGCAAGATCACCAAGTACCAGGCGAACTTCATCGAGAACGTCGGCCTCTACTGGCACTTCGTCGACCTGGTCTGGATCCTCGTCTTCACGTTCATCTACCTGGTTTGATGCAGCTTGAAGGTCGGAGACAGTTGCGAGTTCGAGAGGCCCGATCGAATCGTCCGAGGTCGAGAACGAGCTGCGCCGCCCCCGGCGCCGAACGGAGCTAGAGCAACGTGACGGATCACGCGCACCCAGCGACCGCCGGCCACGCCGACTCCCACGGCGCCGCCCTCCACGACCCGAGCGCCCACGGCGCCGAAGCCAGCCATCACGGCGGCCTCTCCTATGTGCAGGTGTTCATGATCCTGCTGGTCGTGACGATCCTCGAAGTCGGCCTCGCCTACATGGACGTCAACAAGTCGCTGAAGATCGTGACGTTCGTGGCGATGGCGCTCTACAAGGCGATCATGGTCGCGGCCTACTTCATGCACTTGAAGTTCGAGAAGAAGGGGATGTGGCTCATTGCAGCCGTGCCGCTGATCATCGGCCCGCTGATCGCGGTCGGCACCTTCCCCGACTCGGAGAAGGGGCTCAAGTCGTTCAAGCGCGGCGAGCTGCACCCATGGGAGGCGCCCGCCGAGTCTCCTGCTCCGCACCAGTCCGGCCCCGAAGCCCCGCTGCCCGCCAAGCACTGACGCGGCGACGAGACCAGTTGCGACGAGCTGCGCGAACCGTCGAGTCGCCGCCTCCGTCGCCGGCTCGCATGACCGACCCATCTCCTGTCGCACCCTCCGACCCCGCGCCCGGCTCCGATGAAGAGCGTGCCGCCGACTTGCGCACGCTGAAGGTCTTCGTCCTCTGGCTCGGCGGCTGTGCCTTCGTCGGCGGGCTGCTCCTCGTCTTCGCGATCTACCTCGACTGGGTTTGATCGGTCGGGAGCGGGGTCCGGTCGCACCGCTTCTGGGCAGCGATCGCTGGCGAGCAGCCGTGCCGGCACTCGGTGCCGTGAGCCGCAGATGGCTCCGTTTGCGCATGTAGCGGTGGACACGACTTCTCGGGCGGCGGCCGGAGCCGAATAACGACCGGCGCGTCAATCCGCTCCTGGAGAGGAGTCTGCCACCGAGGGTTGATTGGAGCTCATCATGATCGCTCGACGATGCAAGCTGGCGCTCTCGTGGATCCTGTTGCTGATGGCCGCACCGCCCACGGCTCTGGCTGCGCCGCCCGCGGCTCTGGCTGCGGGGCCTGCGGCGCCGGCGGCGACGCCGCGTGCGAGCGTCACGATCACCAACCCGCCGGGCGCGCTGCTGCTCGGCCAGCCGTTCACCTTCACGGCGACCTGCGATCCGCCGGGAGGGACCTTCACCTGGAGGGTGATCGAAGGCGCCACCAAGGTCACGCCGACGACCGGCACCGGCGCCACTTTCCTCATCAACACGATCGCGGCAAGTGCGCGCCGCGAAGACGTGCGTGTACAGGTGAGCTGCCACGGCAAGGAGGATCGCTGCGCGCTCACGGTGGTCGAGCTCAAGCTCGAGAGCGTCAGCTACGGCGGCACCGGCTTCCGGCCGGTTGTCCAGGACAGCGGCTCACCCTACACGGCGCCGCAGTGGAACGACGGCGCGGTCAACGCGGCGCTCGGCAACCGGACCTTCCCACTGCTCTACGTGCGTGGAGCGACGGTCGCGATCGCGGCGGTCGTCTGCAAGGTGACGCCGTCCGACTTCACCTCCAATCGCGACTTCACGCTGCGCGGCACCGAGCTGCAGGACCTGACGATCTTCACCGGCCCCGGCCGCGTCGCCAACGGCAAGCTGACGTCGAGCCGCCGCATGGACGGCAGCCGGGCGTTGATGAACAGCGCCGGCTTCCTCGATACCTACGACATCTTCTGGGAGGCGTCGATCGACGGCGCGAACTTCGTCAACGTCGGGGTGAGCAACAATCGCCTCTACGTCTCGCTCGCGAGTCCGGCCGGCGTGACGCTCTTCGAGACGGTCGTCCACCTGGCGTGCGCCAACCAGCAAGGCGCCATGACGCAGGCGCAGGCGGTGGCGGGGATCTGGCCGACCTTCCAGAGTCGCGTGGTCCATCGCAAGCCGTTCGACGGCTTCGGCCGCCGCGACTACCTGCGCCTCAGCTACTACGTGCCGGTGCAGCGCAGCTGTCTCACCTACGCGCAGCTGTGCAGCTCGCCGATCGGAAACGGGCAGTGCGGTTCGTGGGCGCAGCTCCTGCAGGCGACCACGCGCGTGCATGGGATGGATCGGACCGTGAGCAAGGAGGTCTTCGTCCTCTCGACCAAGCCGGTCGGCACGATCGACGTGCCCACCGTCGTGATCCGCAATCGCAAACCGGTGACGATCAACGTGCCGACCGTGATCTACCCCGACGGCTTCCTGGTGAAGGAGTGGCGCTTCGTCGACACCTTCGTGCACACCGGCGGCAACGGAATCAACAACAGCACGCGCCTGCCCGACGACAACCCGATCGTCCCGCTCAACGAGGGCTTCCCCTACACCGTGGGCATCCGCGCCAAGACCGGCCGCACCATCACCACCGTGCCGGTCTGGGACGACATGCTCGCCGGCAACACCGAGATCTGGACCGGGCCCGACGGCGTCTGCGACACCACGGCGAACCTCGCGACCGAAGACCAACTGATCCAGCCCCGTCAGGGCGCTCCGAACAAGCCCTGCATCCTGCCGGGTGCCAACCGGCGCATCGACAGCACGGTGCGCCCGGATGACATGACGAGCACGGGCGGCGGGAGCTCGCCGCTCTTCCCCAACGAGATCGGCAAGACGGCGCTCAACTTGATCGGCATCCCGGGACAGCACAATCCCGAGCCACCTGAGTCGTTCAACAACCACGTGATCTGTGAAATTCTCGGCGAGCTCTACGACCCCTCGTACGGTGCCGGTCCGATCGGCGGCGCCACTCGTGACAACGACTACGAGAACGCGGCGATCGCCGGGCTGAAGCGGGGCATCTACGCGAAGCCCAATGACCGCACCAAGACCGAGCTCAACTACGTCCGCCAGTGAACTCTGCGAATGAACTCTGCGAGTGACGTCCCGCCTGTGACTTCCGTCGTGCTGCTGCCCGACCTACCGGAGCGATGACCATGACCACTCTCGCGATCAGCGCGTTCCTCCGCCTCGGATCGTCGCTCCTGGCGGCGGCGCCGCAGGATGCTCCCCGCCTCCCGAGCCCGCCGCCGCACGCCGCGCTCTTCACCGACGGTGTGCGCGCGGCACGGGTGGGCGTCGTCGATCTCGGCGGTGCGCAACGCGGGTGGGTCGCCGCGCCGCTCTCGTCGGGGGCTGGCGTGCTGCGCGAGCAGCCGCCGCGGCTCCTCGCGCACGTCAGCGCCTTCGTCCCCGACGAGGCGCGGGTCGACTTGCTGCAACGCGCTTCCGGGAGCTTCGCCTGGATCACCGACACCCACCGCGGTGGCAGCCGGATGCTCGAGCTGATCGAGACGCGACAGAGCCCGCTCGACGCCGATCCGCCAGCCGGCGAGCCGCCGCTCGCCGCGCGTGGCTTCACCGATGTGGTCATCAGCGGCGGCGAGCATCCGCTGCACCTCCTCGACCTCTTCGCGCCGCGGCTGATCGAGCAGGACGATCGCCTCTACGTCATCGCCTCGTCCTACGACCTCTCTGGCGACGACAGCGGCGAGCCGATCACCTGGATCGCGCCGGTACCGGCCGCGTCATCGAAGCCGACGCCGGGTGAGACGCTGGAGGGCACACGCATCGCGCTCGGCGCCGACGCTCGCGTCGTGCGAATGGGCGATCTCTGGTGCTGCTGTGTGCGTCAGCTCACTCCGGCGCAGACCATCGACGACTCCGCGCCGGTCGCCGTCTACTGGAGCCGCGATCTCGCGACGTGGCGCTTCGGGTTGCCGGTCGACGTCGAGACGCCGCTCGTCGACTACGACGTCGCCATCGACGCCGGCACGGTCTGGCTCGCGGGCGTTGCCGCCGATCGGCCCGCCGTGCGGCTCTGGCGGCTCACCGCACCGCAATCGCCATGGGAGGAGCGCTCACTCGACCTTGCGTTGCCCTATCCCGGCGCGAGCCTCCATCTGCTCGCTTCCACCTGGGGTGCGCCGGTCCCGAAAATCATCGTCCCCGGGCCGGACGAGACGCTGCGCGTGGTGCCGATCGAGTTGCCGCGCGGGCGGTGATCGCCGCCGCGTCGCCAGATCCCCAGATCGCTCAGTGATGCTCCTCGCGGGCGAGGTTTCGATTCCACTGCGGAATCTCCACGACGAGCTCAACGACACTGCCGTTCGGCACGCACTGGCACGCCAGGCGCGACTGCGGCGTCAAGCCGCGCGCGAGGTCGAGCATGTCGTTCTCGGCGTCGGTCGCCGCGTTGCAGCTCTCACTGCCCTTGCGCACGATCACGTGGCAGGTCGAGCAGGCGAGCACGCCGCCGCACGCGTGATCGACACTGACGCCATTCGCGAGCGCGATGTCGAGGATGCTGCCCGGCAGCCCGTCGCGTCCGTACGGGATCTTCTTGGGATCGACGTCGACGCCGGTCTGGTGGTCGCCGTCCTTGAAGGTGATCCGATAGCCGGTCTGCGGCAGCTCGAACTCGGTCGGTTGCAGGTAGGGGTTCTTGCCACCCAAGGTTTGGTCTCGTGCGCGGCTTTCGCCGGAATCGGGAACGCGAGGATCAGGAAGGGCAGAGCAGGAACGAGGGGATCAGGAACGGGTCGCGACGACGCGCGGCCGGCTGGCCAGCTCGACGATCTTGCGCCACTCGACCGCCGTCACTGGCTGCACCGAGAGCCGCCCGCGTTTGATCAGCCCCATGTTGGCGAGGCTCTTGTTCGCCTTCACCTCTTCGAGCGAGATCGGCCGCGCAAGCCTCTCGACCAGCTTGATGTCGATCATGTACCAGGTCGGCTTCGCCGGCTTGCTCTTCGGGTCGTAGTGGTGGTCGTTGGGGTCGAAGGCGCTGGGATCGGGATAGGCGGCGCGCACCACCTCGACGATGCCGACGACCGCCGAGGGCCGCGCGTTCGAGTGGTAGAGGAGGCAGCGATCACCGACGGCGAACTGGTCGCGCAGGTAGTTGCGTGCCTCGGTGTTGCGGATGCCGTCCCACCCGATCGTCTGTCGCGGCGCGCGCGCGAGGTCGTCGATCGAGAACGAGGTCGGCTCGGTCTTGAGCAGCCAGGACTGTTGCGGCACGGAGCGTGGCTCCAACGGCGAAAAGGGCATGGGCAGGCGGCGGAGGTTAACGATTCACGGTGGACGGGCGCGGCGGGGCTGGCGCCCGCGCCGACCTCGCGTTGGTTGACTCCGCGCCGGCCCCGGGGAAGATCCCCGCCTTCCCCGCAACTCGAAGGAGATCGAAATTGGGTTCGTTGCCGTTGCTCGCTATCTCGCAGGCCGAAACGGGTCCGCTGATCGACGGGATGGTCCGTTGGGCGCACATCCTCTCGGGCATCACCTGGATCGGACTGCTCTACTTCTTCAACCTCGTCAACGTCCCGACGCAGGGCAAGCTCGACGGCCCGACCAAGAAGGCGGTCAATCCCGAGCTGCTGCCGCGCGCGCTCTGGTGGTTCCGCTGGGGAGCGATGAGCACCCTCATCTTCGGGCTCATCCTCTTCTACTTGAGGTACATGAAGGTCCCGAACATGCGGGACGGCGACGGTGCGATGTCGGACCGCGCGCTCTGGATCATGCTCGGGATGACGCTCGGCATCATCATGTGGTTCAACGTCTGGTTCATCATCTGGCCGGCGCAGCGCACGATCATCCGCGCCACCAAGGCGGGCGAGAAGCCGCCCGCCGGACTCCCGGAGAAGGCGAAGCTCTTCTCGCGGATCAACTTCGTCCTGTCGGGACCGATGCTGGTGGCGATGGTCGCGGCAAACAACCAGGTCTTGTTCCGAGGGGTGTCGATCGGAGTCTCGATGGTGATCTCGCTGCTGGTGATCCACCTGATGCTGCGCGCGTCGGCGAAGGCGGGCGCGAGTATCTGAACGGAATGGTCTGAATGGGCGGATCGAGCCTGCAAATCGGGCTTGCCATCGAGACCGATGATCGAGTCTGAGGATCGAATCGTTGACCGGATCGCGCAGCTCACGACCGAGCTGCGCGATCTGCTTTGGCTCGCGCCCGAGCAGCGGCCGCGCGTCGCGATCAGCAGCTGCTTGCTCGGCGAGGCGGTGCGCTGGGATGGCGGAAACAAGCTCGATCAGCCGTTGGCCGATTGGCTCACCACCTGGTGTGAGCGGGTCGCCGTCTGCCCCGAGGTCGAGATGGGGCTCTCGGTGCCGCGGGAGCCGTTGATCGTGGAGCACGGTGCCACCGCCGACGTGGCCGCCACCGTCGTCGATCGACTGGTCCTTGCTGGAGCCGGTTCCGCTCGCAAACCGACGCGACGCCTCGTCGAGCGCGACACTGGTGTCGATCGCACGGAGCAGATGGCGAGCTTCGCGCAAGTGCGGTTCGCCACGCTCACCGATCTCGATGGATGGATCCTGAAGAGCCGCTCGCCGTCATGCGGACTCACCGACGTGGTGATCCACGCGGACGGATCGGTGCGTGGTCGCGGTGCCGGCCTCTTCGGCGCCGCCGTCCGTCGCGTGTGGCCGCAGCTCCCGATCGCGGACGAGCGCGAGCTCGCGTCTCCCGAAGTCCGCGCGGTGTTGCGCCTCGCCGCCGAGTGGTCGTGTAGCTGGCGGCTGGTTTGCGCGACCCTGCCGCACGCGCGATCGTTCCGCGCGCTCCATCGCAAGCTGCGCGGCTGGTGGCATGAGCTCGGCGGCGCGGAGCTGCGCCGGCTCGAGCGAATCGTGGAGTCGGCAAGTGGCGAGCGACCCGGCGTCGCGTGGTCGCACTACGACGCCACGGCGCGCGCAATCCTCGGCGGGTGGTTGGCGCGCAGGCGGCGCGGACGCCGGGGTGATGGTCGCGAACACGCGCGGTGCTCGTGATCGGTCGTGGACGGTAACTCGATCCGATCGCCGACGACCGCCGGATGACCACTGCAAGTCACCGATTGTCTCGCCACGGTCGCCGCGCCAACATGCCCCGGCGCTTTCAATCCCGGTTGCGGAAGGAGATGCCTCGATGAATCGTCGCTCGATCTGGACAACACTTTTGGTGGTCGCCGCCAGTGCCGCCGCGCTCGCGATCGCCGCGCCGCGCCGTGAACCGGTCGCCGCCGGAGCCCCAATCTGCGCCGCGTCGATCGCGGCCGTCGCCGACACCAAGCTCGCCCTCTTCAACGGCAAGGACATGACCGGCTGGAAGCAGATCCTGCAGGATCCCAAGGCCGATCCCGCCAAGACTTGGGCCGTGAGCGACGGCGTGATCCACTGCACCGGCGTGCCGCCCGGCTACATCCGCACCGAGAAGGCGTTCAAGAACTACTTCCTGGTCGTCGAGTGGCGCTGGCCGGCCGAGCCCGACAACAGCGGTGTCCTGCTCCACATGCAGCGGGAAGACAAGGTCTGGCCCTACTCGGTCGAGGCGCAGCTCCAAAACGGCAACGCCGGCGACTTCTGGCTGATCGACGGCGCGACCGCGAAGGTCGACGACACGCGCCGCAACCCGGGCTCCAACACCAACGTCAAGCACCTGAAGGCCGCCGAGAACAAGCCGGGCGAGTGGAACCGCTACGAGATCACCTGCATCGACGGCACTGTGATCCTCGTGATCAACGGCGAGCTCATGAACATCGGCCGCGACTGCACGCCGAACGAAGGGTTCATCTGTCTCCAGTCCGAAGGCAAGCCGATCGACTTCCGGAAAGTCGAGCTGACGCCGATTCCGTAGTTGTGGCACGACGGTGATCGGCGCGCGAGAACGGTCGAAAGACCGCCGTTGACCATGCCAATCAAGGATCGCGGGAGATGACGATGCTGCTAATCGCACCCTTCATGCTCGTCGTTGCCTTGCTCCAGGGCAGCGACGGAACCGCGAAGCTCGACGAGTTCCAGGTTGCCGTCAACGACCAGCGATTCGACGATGCGCAAGCGCTGGTGAAGCCGCTCGCCGCGCGGTTCGCGGAGGTCGGTGAGCGGCTCGTCGCGAAGGTGCCGCCCGCGCGCGATGAGGCGACCACGCTCGAGGACGAGCGCAAGCGGCTCCTCGACGGCCTCGAGCGCGTCCTCAAGAACCCGCGGGCACCGGCCGTTCTGCAGCAGAAGATCGT
>CAYRQC010000777.1:0-13290 GCA_964426265.1 uncultured Phycisphaerales bacterium
GCGGCCGATCTTGATCTTGGGCACCGCCCACGCCAGCTCGAAGTGGTCCGTCGAGCAGTGCATGAGCTTCAGTCCCTTCGGGTCGTTGATGAAAGCGTCGATCTCGCGCCGCTCCTTCAACCAGTCGTGCCGGCGCTTGCTCTCCACGTCCCACAGCCCCTGCACCTTGGCCTGGAGCGCCGGCGCCTGGCACTTCGGGCACGCCGTGAAGTCGATCCCGAAGTTGATCGCCTGATTCTCGACCACCTCACTACAGAGGTTGCAGCCCTCCTCCTGGACGAGCACCTCCTTGGGCACCTCGAACGCGATCCGGCCGGTCGTCTGGCACTGCCCGCAGAGCTTGTCCTGCCGAGCCGCGGCCGTGCCGCCGAGTGCGATCGTCATGGAGGCCAGCCACAGCACAGCGCGCATCAGGACTCCTTCCGCCTACTTCCGACTTGGTTCGTTCATGAGCCAATGTTTCACAATCAGACACCATCACCAATGAATCTGATCCTGCGCTGCGTCACACTACAGGTCGCTCCATCACTGTGCGGATAACGTCGGCGTAGGATCCCCGGATCGGTACGTCGGAACTTCGTCTACTGAATAAGTTCCTCGAGGATCTGCTTCTTGGGATCGAAGCCGGCGAGCTTCACTCGCTCGGCCACACCGTCCGGGAGTGCCGCGCGCGGTGCGAGACCGATCAGCTCGCTCTCGAGGATGGAGACGCCAGCCACGATCGCCAACCGCTCGATCTCGCTGAAGACCATCTCGATCGACGTCACGGTGTAGTTGGTGAGGTTCATCGAGACCTGGGCGAGCTTGCGGTCCTCGAGAAAGAAACCCAGCGCCTTCACACACTTGAAACCACCGTCGCGCTCGCGGATCTGCTTGGCGATCGACTTGGCGAGCTTCAGGTCGTCGGTGCGGAGGTTCACGTTGTAGGCGACCAGGAAGAAGCGCGCGCCGACGGCGATCGCGCCGGCGGTCGGGTGGATCCGCGGTGGACCGAAGTCGGGGTGCTTCTCGGGGTCGCTGCCGATCTTCTCGCGCAGCCCTTCGAACTCGCCGGCGCGCACCTCGGCCAGGTTGCGCCGACTCGGTCGCGTCGCCGCCTCCTCGTAGAAGAAGACCGGGATTTCGAGCTCGGTGCCGATCCGCCGGCCGACCCGGCGCGCCAGCGCGACACACGCCTCCATCGACACGCCGCGCACCGGCACGAAAGGCAGCACGTCGGTCGCTCCCATGCGCGGGTGCTCCCCCTTGTGGCCGTTGAGGTCGATCCGCTCGCGCGCCGCGGCGACACAGGCGAACGCCGCCTTCTCGACGTCGACGATCCGGCCGGCGAAGGTGAGCACGGCGCGGTTGTGGTTCGCATCGAGCTCGCGGTCGAGCACCTTCACGGCGCCGGCAGCGAGCGCCGCTGCCACGATCTGCTCGATCACCTCGGGCCGTTTCCCCTCGGAGAAGTTCGGCACGCACTCGACGATCTCGGCACCGGTCGTTGGTTCAGCCATGGTGTCCCTGGATTGATCGAGAACCGTAGTGTCGATCCGCAGCCGCGGTCACTGGCGTTGATCCGTTTGCCCGGATCGCCGGTGTCCCCATGACGTGCCATCGTTCATGCACCTGACGCCACCACCGTCGTCAGCGTACGCGGATCGATCATCTCCCCGCGCACCATCACCCATTCGATCGGCCCCTCACTGAGACGGTAGCCCAGCAGCTGATGGCTCCGCCCGCGGATCAGCACGGCATCGGCGCTCATCCCCGGCAGCAGCGCGCCGCACTCCGAACCGAGCCCGAGCGACGCCGCGGCGTTCGCGGTCGCCGCCGTCAGCGCCTCGGCGACCGTGAGCTTCAACACCTGACAAGCCAGCGCAATCAGCAGCAGCGGTGACTGCAAGTACGACGTGCCGGGGTTGAAGTCGGTGGCGATGGCGACCGCGAGCCCGCGCTCGATCATCCGCCGCGCGGGCGGCGCTTTCTTCAACCCGAGCGCAAGGACGGTTCCCGGCAACAGCACCGGCGCCACCCCCGCCTCCCCCATCGCCTCGATCGTCGCGTCGTCGACGTGGACGAGGTGGTCCGCGCTGTCGGCCGCGAGCTCCGCGGCCAGCCGCGCGCCGCCGCTCGCTCCGAGCTCTTCGGCATGGATCCGCAAGCCAAGCCCGTGGGTCCGTGCCGCTTCCAACACGGTCCGCGCCTCCGGAACGGTGAACGCGCCGACATCACAGAAGACATCACAGAAGCGCGCGAGCCGCCGGCGCGCGACCTCCGGAATCATCTGGGCCACCAGCTCCTGCACGTAGTCGCCGCGCCGCTCGCGGAACTCCTTGGGAATCTGGTGGGCCCCAAGGAAGGTCGGCACCACTCGCAGCGGGAGCTGCGCCGCCTCGCTCGCCAACAGCTCGAGCGAACGGCGCTCATCGTGCCAGGTGAGCCCGTAGCCGCTCTTGCACTCGACCGTCGTCGTCCCCGCCGCAAGAAAGCCGCGCAAGTGGCCGCGCAGGCTCGCGGCGAGGGTCGCATCGTCAGCCGCGCGCAGGTCGTCGACCGAGCGGAAGATGCCGCCGCCTTGCCGAGTGATCTCCTCGTAGGAGACGCCGCGAAGCCGCAAGTCGAACTCGCGCTCGCGTGTGGCGACGAACGCGGGATGAGTGTGGGGGTCGACGAAGCCGGGTACCACGAAGCAGCCGCGCGCGTCATGCACACGCCGGCCGAGGAACTCGCGCTCGATCACCGCGGTCGTGCCGATGGCGGCAATCCGTCCACCGTGGATCGCGAGCGCCCCATCTCGAATCACGGTGAGCTGATCTTGCGCCTCACCGCGCCGCGGCCCCGGTCCGACCGGCGTCGCGATCTCTTCGGCATGGACGACGAGCAGGTCGACTTCGGTCATGGACTCGGATGTTGGTGGGAAAGGCGCGCGATTGTACTGGGGCTCCGGTAGTGGAGCGCCGCGGCCGCACGATCGGAACCTCTTGCCCGACCGCCGAGCATCACGCACCGCCTGCCGGAAAAAAGTTCGCGGCGAGAACCGGCCTCCGCAAGTCGATCTTGGAACAGGGAACGACCCGCGCTCGAAGGTGCCCATGGCCGATCGCGACGACCTGGAACTCCGCTCGAAGAGCCCGCAGACTCCGCCTCTCCGGCCGCGCCGCCCGTTCTCTAAGGCGCGCGCGCTGCTCTGGCGTTGCGGCGTGCTCGCGGGACGGCTGGCAGCGATCGACCGCGATGGCAGCATCGAGTCCGCGCTGGCCGGGGCGACGGAGCGGCTGCTGCCGGGCGCAGAGGCGCGCGTCCTGCGACCGCTCGATGGCGTGCAACCGTGGGCGCCGTCGCAATCCGGTGCCTCGCAGTGGATCGAAGAATGCGCGCGACCTCCGACCCACGATGGTGAGCGCCAGCTACTGCGGGTGATGGCAGCAGCGCCGCCGCCCGAGCTGCGAACCGGAGGGGCGCCGCTCTCCGCCTGTGGAGCGTTTGGTGACGAGCTGCTGGCGGAAGGCGTCGCCGCCCATGCACGGCTCGTCGCACCGCGCGGTTCGCTCGCACCATCGTTGCCCGCCCCGTCATCGCCCACTCCACTGCCGTCGGCGCCGCCGCTGCTTTCCGCTCCGCCGTTCATCCTCGTCGTGGTTCCGCCGGCCGGCACGCGCTTCGGCCGTGCCGAACGCGCCGCGCTCACGCTGCTCGCCGACGCGGCCGGCTACGCGCTCGAGCGGCGCCGCCTCTCGCTCCGCCTCGAGCTGCTGCGCGACGAAGCCGAGCACGACTTCCTGACGGGCGTCTTCAACCGCCGCTTGACGATGCGCCTGCTCGAACGGGAGCTGCGCAAACGGCAGCGCTCCAACAGCCCGCTGTCGCTCGTGATGATCGACCTCGACAGCTTCAAGTCGTTCAACGACGCGCACGGCCACCTGGCAGGCGATGAGGTGCTGCGCGGCATGGCGAGCGTCTTCGCGTCGGCGGCGCGCGCCACCGACATCGTCGGCCGCTTCGGCGGCGAGGAGTTCCTGGTCGCGCTGCCCGACACCGCGATCGAGGACGCCGTCCTGTTCGCCGAGCGCCTTCGACAAGACGTGGTGCACTACGGAGCCCGCGAGCTCACGCGCTTCGGCGACCAGCCGCCGACCATCTCGATCGGCATCTGCTCGGTCGGCCCGCACGACACGCTCCAGCAGGCGATCGAGCGCGCCGACCGGGCGCTCTACGAGTCGAAGCACCGCGGCCGCAACTGCTTTTCGCTGAGCCTTCCGGAGGATGCATCGCCGTGAAGCAGCAAGCCGACTTCGAGCAGATGATGGCCTCGCGGCACCGCGAAGTGCGCGTCGTGACGACGCTCGTGATCGTCGCACTCGCGGGCGGAGTCGGGCTCCTCTGGCCATCGGTGCAGGAGCGCGTCGTGGCGCGCTTCGGCCCCTTCTTCCCGTCGCGTTTCCTGCTCGGCGAGCTGCTCGCGCTGGTCGCCCTCTTCGTCGTCTACCTGTGGCGCAAGGCGGGGCAGGTCGAGGCGCTGGTCGGCCACCTGCTCGACGAGCGCGGGCGCGGTCACGCACTCGCCGAGCGGCTGGCGCAGGCGCGCTCGGTGCTGCAGGCCTCGGCGCAGATGCAGCTCGACGACGAGGCGGGCGCATCGCTGCAGAAGATCCTGCAATGCGTGACCGAGGCGCTGACTGCGCAGCGCGGCGTGCTCTGGCGCCAGCGCGGCGAGGGACGCAATCCCGAGCGCGAGGCGGTCTTCCCGTCGACGCGCCATGCGCCCGATCCGCTGGCGCTCGCGTTCGAGGACGAGATCGCGCGCAAGGTGCTCGCGACCAGCGCACGGCTGATCATCGACGGCGCGACCGACCTGAAGCAGCTCGGCATCGCCGCCGCGCGGCCGCGCGACAGTGCAGCGCGGCTGGTCGCCGCGCCGCTGCTGCTCGAAGGCAAGGCGGCCGGCGTGCTGCTGCTCTGCGACCCCCAACTCGAGACAACGTCGCCCGAATCACCGCTCGACCTGCTGGAAGTCTTCGCCGGCTTCGCGGCCGGCGTGCTGCGCAACCTGCGCCTCTTCCAGTCGGTGGAGCGCCACAACAACGAGCTCGAGCGCGCGCGCCACCTGCTCTGCGATCACCAGCGCGAGCTCGCCGAGATCGACGCCGCGACCACCATGGCGCGACTCGCACGGAGCCTCGCGCACGGGCTGTCATCGCCGCTCACCGCCATCGCCGACTACGCCGACGTGGTGATGACGGCGCCGCCCGACGCGTTGACGTTGCGGGCGGCGCGCGACGGCTTGCGCGGCGAGATCGCGACCCTCAAGAAGCAACTCTGCGACGTGGTCGAGCTGACGCGGACGTGGCGGCGCGAGTGGGGCATCGTCGACTTGAACCAGGTCGTCGAGACCGCCGTCGCCCTTCACACCGAAGCGCTGCGCGCACGCGGCGTGAGCTGCCGCTTCGAGCCATTCCCGAGTCTGCCGTTCACCGTGGCCGACGGCATGCGATTGCGGCAAGTCTTCCTCAGCCTGCTCGCCTTCGTGCGAACCGTGCTGAAGGACGGGCCCGGGCGCGAGCTGCGGGTGCGAACGCTGCCCGACCAGGGAATCCTGCGCGTCCACATCGACTTCCTCGGCCGACCTGGGATCGACCAGCTCTGGGCGCCGTTGCTCGACCCCGAGGTGGATGTCGCGCTGCTCGCCGAGGAGCGCAGCGTCGAGCTGCCAGTGGCGGTGGCGATCCTGCGCGACCATCGCGGCAACCTCGAAGTGAAGCTGCGCGAGGATGGCACGACGCGCCTCAGCGTGGAGCTGCCGGTGCTCGCCGCGCCACCGGAGAGTTCCGGTTCGGTCACGAGCGGGCGGGCGGCCAACGAGAGCCTCGACCAGATGCTGGCGCGCGTCTTTGGCGACGATCCGATGCCGGCGATCGCCAACGGGGCGCGAGTGGTGGCTCCCGTCGCAGCGAGCGCACGAAGCGCTGCGGCAGCGCCAGCGCCCGCGGCTCCCGCGACGCACCAACCACCACCATTCTCCAGCGCATCGATCAGCAGTGCGCCACCCCCCACTGCGTCGCTCGCCGTCGCCTCCGATCGCGCCGGTCTCGATGACCTCTTCGCGCCGGGCGAGATGTGGCAAGGTGGCCAGCCCAAGGCCGCTCCCAAGCGGGCCGCCGGCGCGCGCGCGGCGCGGACGACGTTGCTCGATCGCGCCGAGCTCGAGGGCGCGCTCAAGCTCTTCGACGAGGGCGTTCCTCCGGCGAAGTGACGAGCGGCGGAGCGCGCGAAGGTCCTGTCGCTGAGGTATTCGTAGCCTGAGCATGATCACGACCATCGAGCAAGCACTCGCAGCGTGTGACGTGACCGCGACGACGCTCACCGAGGCGGAACGTGGTGCGCTCGATGGCGTGGGCTTCGTCGTCCTGCGTGAGCTGTCACCGGCAACGGCGCTGAGACCGCTGCGCGAGCTCTTCGACGCCGAGGCGGCACTCTGCGAAGGAGAAGGAGTCCCTCTACCGAACGTCGCGAACGCCCCGGATGCACCACCCGCGCTGGCTCGCCGCCATCTGGCACGTGTTGCGGCGGCGCTTCCTCGTCGGCCTGCCGAAGGGACGCGAGCCACGGGCGGGCTACGGCCAACGAGGGTTCCACAGCGACTGGTACGCACCGGAGACCGACCGCTCGCAAGTCGCCACGATGATCCTGCTGCTGGATGATTTCGAGCCCGGCAACGGTGCGACGCGAGTCGTTCCGGGGTCGCACCGGACCATACTTGGTGCAAGTGCCGGCAGTGGCGGTGCGCGTCGAGTCAGCGATCCGGCATTCGTCCATCCGCGCCAACAGGTGATCGTCGCACCGGCCGGTGCGGCGCTCGTCTTCAACGGCCACCTGTGGCATTCAGCGACCCGCAACGCAAGCGGAGCGCGGCGGCGAACCCTGCAGCTCTCCGCCTGGGGGTTCGAGCACATCCGGATCCGCACGGAACCGGTCACCGATGGCGAGACCGATCCATCCCGCCGCTTCCTGCTCGGGGGATAGCGGTCAGTGCGCATAGCCGAGTGCCCGCAGCATTTCCGCTTGCTCGGGCGTCGGAACGATCGGCGCGGCGTTGCCCGAGCCGGGCTCGAGCCAGAGCACTGCTTGCGACGGCTTCGGCGGTTCGAGCGCGGCACCGGCGACGACCGGTAGCGCCGCCCGCTCGAGCGGCAGCGGCGAGCTGCGCGCGTCGGCCTCGCCGCCGAGGCGGATCCCCGCCTCGATTGGCGCGCCGTCGAGCGCCACCTCGAACTGCAGTGCGTTGCCGCGGCACCAGCAGACCAGCTCCAGCCGATCGCTCGCCATCGTTGTCTCGAGGATGAGGTGCTTGCGATCGAGGTCGAGCGTGAAGGCGTGCTCGTCCACCGGCGGCTGCACGGCGAAGTTGGCGTCGAAGAGATCATCCGTGGAGACGGCGAGCCGCAGCTTGGCGCCGGCGCGTCCGTGCACTCGAATATGGAAGCGCCCCTGCTGAAGGCGCTCCCAACGAAAGCGATCGAGCTCGGCGCGCGCGCGCGCCACGATCTCCGGGTGGTCGGCCTTCACGTCGCTCCGCTCGGCCGGATCGTGCACGGTGTCGTAGAGCGCCTCGGTGTGGAACCACGGGTCGTGCAAGTACTTCCAGTCGCCAAGCACGCAGCCCTTCTCTGCCGAGCTGTCGTAGCTCGGATACTCGAGGAAGATCGGCGCCGGCGGAGCGTTGGCGTCCACCGCGGCGAAGCGATCGATGCCGTGGAAGCGGTCGGGCTTCGACAAGCCGAGCGCACCGAGGATCGTCGGCGCCAGGTCGATCGCCGCCGTCGGTTCGTTTCGCACACTCCCTTCGCTGCGTCCCGGCACGCGCACGATCAGCGGGATGTGGACCTGGTCCTCGAAGAGCGTGTAGCCGTGGTGGTAGTGGCCGTGGTCGCCGAGCCCCTCGCCGTGGTCGGCCACCATGCAGACGATCGTCCGTTCCCAGAGCCCCGTCCGTTGCAGCGCGTCGAGCACGCGGCCGATCGCACTGTCGATCTCGCCGATCTCGGCGTCGTAGTAGTCGCTGACGAACTGGCGATCGGCGTCACTGAGCGGCGGGGGCTTCGGCGGGCCCTCTTGGGTGAACCAACGCCGGCCGGGCCGCGGATCGAGCACCTCGAATGGCACCACGTGATCAGGACCGCGGAACTGGCCGTTGTAGTCAGGAGCGGTGAACTTCTCGCGGAACGCCGCGTCGGTCGTGTAGGGCAGGTGCGGATCCATCATGTGCCAGAAGAGGAAGAACGGCGTCGCGCGGTGCTCCTCCAGGAACTTCTCGACCAGCGGCGCATCGAGATCGACCGACTCCATCCCTTGCTGCTGCCACTGCACGGCACCCGGGATGGCGTAGCTCTCGAAGCCCTGGTCGAGGCCGTACTCGGGCGAGATCAGGTGGTTCGCGGTGATGCCCGCCGTCTCGTAACCGACCAGCGCCAGCACGTCGGCGAGCGTCGTCGCGCCCGGCTCGAGCGGCGTCCACTCGTCATGCCCGCCGCGCCCCGCGCCATGCTCCGACGGGTAGAGCGAGGTCATGATCGAGCTGAAGCTCGGCAGCGTCCACGGCGCCTGCGAGCGCGTCTTCGGGAAGCGGATCCCGGCCGCCGCGAGCCGCTCGAGATTCGGCGACGTCGGCCGCCCGTAGCCGAACGCCGAGAGGCGATCGGCGCGCAGCGTGTCAGAAGCCATCACCAGCACGTTGAGGCCGGGCGCCGGCTCATGTGCCGGCTCGATGTGCGGCGTCGCGATCACGACGGCGTCAAACGGTTCGGGCTCACCAACGTCGAAGGTCGCAAAGGTGAGCATTCCGGTGCGACCCGCCACCGATCGGAGATCGAGCCGGGCCTCGAGCCAATTCCGCTCTTCCTCGTTGTTCTTGGGATCGAACTCGACGGATCCAATGGCGAGTGCTCCGCCCTCGACGGAGCCGAGTGCGACCGCTGCGCCCGCGACGGAACCAGGTGCGCGGGCGGCTGACTCGCCGCCGTCGGGAGTGAAGCTCACGTCGATGCGGGCGCCGTCACCCGCCATCGAGAAGGCCTCCGGCAACATCGCGTACGCAAAGCGCAGGAGCGGCTGCGATTCGGCCGGCGGCAGCGTGACCGGAATCGCGAGGCGCCGGCCGGGAGGGAGCAGCACCGCGTCCTTGGTCGTCTCCTTGACGCCGGCATCACTCGGCAACGTGACGCGCAATCGCCACGGCGTCTCTGCCGCGTGGCCGTCGTTCGGGAGATAGCGGCGCACGCAGGTCTGCCAGGTGTCGGCGACCGTGAGCGGGATCTCGTCCAGCGTCACCTCGTCGAACCACGTGGCCGCTTCCGCATTGCCGCCCGTGCGATCGATCAGCCGGATCTCGAGCGTGTCGGTGCGCGTCTGGCTGAGCGGGATCTCGAGCTCGAAGCGATCCCACGCATTCGGCTCGATCGTCCGCGAGCCGCGGTGCATGTCGAGCGCCGAAGTCGAGTAGCGACCGAGGCCGCTCGGGTCCTTCAAGTGACCGGTGTGCTCGACGATGCGCACGACCTCGCGCGCGCTCGCCTGATCGGGCGCCGGATGACCGACCAGCTTCACGCGGCCGCGCAGGACGTAGCGCGTCAGCGGCTTGCCTGGAATGACGAACGTGAGGTAGCTCCCGTCCTCCGCGATCCCCGGCCCGATCCTGAGCGCCCCACCAACCGTCCCGCCCTCCGGCAGCAACGCCGCGAGCTGCCACGCCTCCTTCTCCCACACCATCCCGCGCCCGACGCGCCGCCCGAGCCAGGCCCGCTCCGCGAAGTCCGGCTCGAAGCCGATCTCCCGCCGCGACGGCGGCGCGGCCGGCGCTTCGATCTCGTGGCCGCCGACGTCGAGCCGCGCATGGTCCATGTGGTCGAAGAGGCGGATCCGTCGCGGCGCAGTCGCGCCTCCCGCCGCCGGCGCCACGCGCGCCGGACCCGGCGATGGAACCGACTGGGCCAGCACCACTGCGATCGTCACGATCGAAAGCATCACGTTCTCCGAGCTGCGCCGCCGGATGCACAGCGCTCATGAGGGGGATCAAGCGTGCAGCGGCGCGGCACTGTAGTTCGAACAGCGCGGTCGCTACACCGGTCTGACTCGCGCGACCTCGGTGGTGGACTTCATCTTGCCGGTCCTCCGTTCGATCGCCGCTCCGCCAGCGCGCGCGCCTGATCGACGACCGGTCCGCTCGCCACGAGGCGGCCGTCACTCTCGCGATGGAACTGGAGCGGCGCACCCGTGAGCCGGTCGCGGAATGGCGTCGCGAAGAGCGTTGGTGTCAGCTCATCGGTCGACACGGGATCACGACCGACCTCCGACGCGAACGCAAGCGCTGCAAGCTCGGCGTAGCCGACCTCGGAGTCGGCGACACGCTCGACGAGACAATCCAGTGCCTTCGCCACCACCACGAGAGACAGCGACGCCATGCTGTCGGCAGCACCATCGGCGGTCGCATCGGGACTGTCGAGCCAGCGTTGCAATGCGCTTCTCCGGCGGTACTGGTCCGCGCCGGACCGGAGCACTTCGAGCTGCTCGATCATCTCCGTCCACGAGCCACCGCCGAGACAGACCGAATCGATGCGATCCCACCAACGATTCGCGCTCCGGTAGAGACGATCAGCGTTGCGCTCGGCGAATCGCGACGTCTCGTCCTCGCGACGTCGCGTGTCCGGCTCGCGAACGGAGGCGCTCGCGCCGGCCTCCGGTTTGATGGATCTCTCGAGATCGGAGGCCCAGCCCGTCAATTCGGCAGCCATGCCACGACGGAGGACGTTCAAGCCATCGAGCATCGTGATCCGTTCGGTGCGCAGCACGGGAGCCAGGACGTCGACGAGCGGCCGCTCGTCGCGGGTCGCGAGGACTTCCCGCGCTTGCGCCGCGGCGAGGTGTCGGTCGGTCGCTCCGAGCTGACGCGCGGTCGTCCAGGTGATGCGCGTGAGTATCGTGGCACAGAGTTGGTCGACGAGGATTGGTTGCCTGGCCAGGAGCTGCGTCAATCGAAACGCCGCAGCCAAGTCGCTCCATGCCGATTCCGACGAGCCGTCAGCCATGGACCGGAGTGCTCGCCAGTCCAACGCAGGGACCATCTTCCTGAACGCAGAGATCGGTCGCGGTCGACCGACGACGCGCCCGCTGAAGGGCAGGAAAAGCGTGGTCCGAAGCGACACAGCTTTCGCGAGTTCGATCGGCGCGCGGCTCTCGTCGAGCCAGCGCCGCACGAGGTCGGAGTCGGGGCCGTTCGCTTCTCCATGGAAGAAGTGGTCGGATGCGTCCTCCGCCACGGAAAAAGCGTCGACGTCGTGTTTCCCCGTGAGGTCGGGCCGCCCCGTGAGGTCGACGTTCTTCGCGACCCAGTCGTACCAATCAACGAACGGAGTCTCGAGCGCCGGCGCGGCGGCGAGCTCCTCGGACGAGAGCCGGTCCAGATCCTTGCCGAGAATGCGGCAGATCAGCGGCCAGGCGTTGTTCACAGGCGTGGCACCGCGCCCTTCCTCTTCGGACAGTGCAGCCGCGTAGTCGACCATGCCATCGGCGGCGATCGGACCCGTGAGGAAGGTCGTCTCGCGGCTCGGCACGAGCGGCGGCGGCGCACGTCGAAAGGCTCCGCGATGCGACGCCACGAGCAGTGCCGCGGCACCGAACAGTGCGACGGCACACCACCAACGTCGGCGCGAAGACGGCCTCATCGGCACTCGAGCGCCTCCACTACCGCAACCGCAGCGGCCCCACGATCGCCCGCACGCGCAGGTCGGGCATGTTCAGCATCGGGTCGTGCAGGACCGCCAGCGCGATGAAACGGGCGTCGGCGGCGAGGCCCTCGGGAATCGAGAAGCGGGTGCTACCCGTCGCGTCGAAGTCGCTTTCGAAGCGATCGTCGCCACCGGCGCGCGCGAAGACCGCGTCGGCGGCCAATGGCACGGTCAGGTTGCCAAACTGGTGCGATGGTGTGTCGCTCGCCGCGATCAGCACGCGCCAGTGGGCGAGTGGCGGGCCGCGCAGCTGCCACGCGCCGTCGGCGAGGGGTGAGAGCTCGACCGGATGGAGCAGCTCGGGGAAGCCGGCGACCGCGAAGTCGTGGCGTGGCGCTTCGATCAGCGCAGCGCGCAGCTCCGGCGGCGGGCTCCAGATCCCGTGCTCGGCGAGCGCCGACGCGACCAACACCGCCATCCGCCAGTGGCCGCGGTCGGTCGGGTGGCGATCATTCGGGATCAGCAGCTCCTCGTAGCGATGGATCGTGAGCTGCTCGGCGAAGGCTGCGTGCAGGTCGACGAACGGGACGTGCATGTGCTCCGCGACGAAGGCGGCGGCATGCGATGGCGGCTCGTACTTGGATTCGGGCGCCGGGTAGGAGAGGAGGAGCGGCAGCGCGCCATGCGACTTCACGAGGTTGACGATCCTCTCGAGCCGATTCGCCAGCGCGCGCCAACCGCCGCGGCCCTGCCCGACCCCACTCGACTCGTGACTGTCACCGGGGTCGCTGCCGTTGGTCTCCTCGTCGTCCGGCTCCGCGTTGTCCGTCCCGTCGTCGGCCCCCTTTCCGACCTTCTTGACATCGATGGTCGCATCGTCGCCACCACCTTCGACCGTGACTTGGGTGCGCGAAAAGGTCTGGAAGCGATTGCGTCCGTCCGGCGGTGATTCGGCGTCGGCGGTGATGACGAGGCGCACCAGCTTCACCAGGACGAGCTGCGCGAAGAGCTCGTGCAAGCGACCCCGCTCGCGCGGCGCGGCGACATTCCAGCGATCGTTGAAGCCGCCGAGAATGACGACCACCTTCGGCTGCAGGCGATCGAGCTGCGGCCCGAGCCGATCGGCGATCTGCGAGAGATTCTGCGCCGGGATGCCGGCGTTCTCCACGAACCAGTGCGCGGCACCGACGCCGGTCGCAGGCGCACCCGCGCGCAGGAGCTGCTCGAGGCGCGCCGGATAGGCCTCTTCCGAGCGGTAGAACCAGCCGAAGGTGAAGGAGTCCCCGACGCAGAGCACGGTCGAGGCATCGGGCGCGGCGCCGTGGCGGCGCGACGCCAGCAGGCGATCGACGGCGCCCTTCGTGAGGAGCCGCAGCACGCACTCGACGCCGGCGAGCGTGAGCAGCGTCGCCGCCACCACGAGCACGCCGCGATAGAGGACTCTGCGACCGGCACTGCCCATCGGGCGCTCGCTCCTGCTCACAGATGTCGCTCGAGCCCACGCCGCCGTCGCACTTCGTCCAGCAACTGCTTCACCTCCTCGCTGCGCTCCTTGCGACAGACGAGCGTCACATCGCTGGTGTGTACG
>CAYRQC010000778.1:0-14154 GCA_964426265.1 uncultured Phycisphaerales bacterium
CGATGACGTCGCCGATCCGACCGGCGCCTACTGGACGGAGCTCTTCCCGCAGCGGCTGGCGGACTCCGGGCTCACGGCGGAGCAGGTACAGGTCGTCTGGTTGCTGGACGGGTTGGAGCTGCAGACGGAGCCGTTCCCGGACCACGTCGACACGCTCGAGTCGTACTTCGTGGCGATCGCTCACAACATCCACACCTTCCTCCCCAACACCAAGCTCTGCTTCATCTCGTCGCTGCAATACCTCGGCTACTCGACGAGCGACCAGGGTGCCGAGCCCTACTTCTTCGAGCAGGGATTCGCGATCAAGCGGTTGATCGAGCGCCAGATCGCGGGTGACCCGGAGCTCGAGTGGGATCCTGAGGTGAGCCCCAAGATGGCGCCGTGGCTGGCCTGGGGCCCCTATCTCTGGTGCGACGGCGTGGAGCCGCGCAGCGACGGCCTCACCTGGACGTGCGACGACGTGCTTCCCGACGGCTCGCATCCGTCGGACGCCGGCCGGCTGAAGCTGGCCGAGCGGCTCTCCCAGTTCTTGAAGAGCGACCGCGCCTGCACCAGTTGGTTCCTCGCGAGTGGCACCGGCCGGGCCGAGCACGCGGCGGACGTCGAGCTCATCGGCGACGGCACCCTCGGATCGCGCGGCGAGCCGCGTCTCAGCGCCAGCGCACTGCCCACCGTGCCCTACCCCGGGGACTTCCAGCTCTGGGTGCGTTCGAGTGTGCCGCGCGGCAACGGTTGGATCGTCTTGGGAACGGAGCTCTTTCCGGGCGGGGGCATCGATCTGGGGGGCGGCCGCCTCTACGTCGACTTCGACGTCGTCCTCCCGGTTCACTTCAGCAACTTGGGCAATGCCAACGTCTCGATCGGCGAGATCCCCGACGATCCGGCGATTTACGACCTCATCTACTACGCCCAGCTCGTCGCCTTCGACAAGCGCGGGTCCGATGGCAAGATCGCGACCTCCGCAGCCGTCGAGTTGGAGCTTGGCGATTGAAAAGTGGCCTCGGCATGCGACCCCCGTCGCAGAGGCGGTTTTCGTCGGACCGCTGGTCGCCATTCGCTTTGGGCGGCAGCGATGGAGCGGTTATAGAACTTTTAGCGCATGCATGGCCCGGAAACGTGCTGATTCAGCATCAAAAACTGCGCTCTGCAGGACTCAGTTGTCAATCATTGACGTAGTCTGCCATCCATCCGATACTCCATTCATGGCCCGAGCTTCCGCTGAATCCGGCGACCTTCCTTCGACGTCGCTCAACATCTCGCTGCCTCTGGCGTTGAAGAGCTTCGTCGAGGAGCAAGCTGCCGCTCGCGGCTTCACGTCGAGCAGCGAGTACATCCGGGCGCTCATCCGTGAGAAGCGGGAGGCACTCGCGCGCAGCGCTCGCCTCGAGGCGCAGCTCGCAAACGCCTTCGCAACTTCGAACCGCGCCGAGGCTGAGGCGGCCGTCGACCGGTTCCGCGAAGCACTCGACCTGTTGCGATTCGGTCACGAGCTGGAGGAGGCGCGGTTGCGCCGAAGCGCCGTCGTCATCTCCTCCAACGAGATCACCAGCGCATCGGTGGGCTGGAACGAGCGCTCGGTCGTGGCCGAAGAGGCACCCGGCTTCGTCGTCTCATCCGCGGAACGGCTGAAGAGGCTGCGTGTCGAGCCGGCTTGAAGAGGCCGCGCAACAGGCGCTCGGCGATCTGGCGCGCCTCGGCGGTCGCATGGCTCTCGTCGGCGGAGTCGCGGTCAGCGTCCGCTCGACACCGCGGACGACACGCGACCTCGACTTCGCCATCGCGGTCAGCGGCGACCTCGAGGCCGAGCAGCTCGTCTTCGCATTCCAGAAGCTCGGCTACCAGCTCTACGGCGTCTTCGAGCAGACGGCCACTCAACGGCTCGCCACTGCTCGCTTCAGCTTTCCAGGCCGCCGAGCGGGCGAGGCCGGCGTCGACCTGCTCTTCGCATCGTCCGGCATCGAGCCGGAAATCGTCACCGCCGCCGAACGGATCGAAGTGCTGCCCGGCATTAACCTCCCGATCGCTCGCCTTGGTCATCTCCTCGCGCTGAAGACGCTGGCGCACGATGACCTGCGGCGACCGCAAGATCGGATCGACGTGCTCGCATTGCTGCAGTACGCCACTCGCGAGGAGCTCGAGCGTGCCCGACAAGCGCTCACGCTGATCACCTCGCGCGGCTACCACCGCGGCAAGAACCTGTTGCAGCGGTTCGAACAGTTCGAGGAGCTCGACCGGGAACGCCGGCGCGCGTGATCCCGTGAAGCACGCTCAACCAGCCAATTCCGTCACGGGAACGGCTTCCGCGCCCGGAAGCCCACGGTGCTGGTGCCGCCGTCCGGCGCGCCTTTGTCGCGGTTGGCTGATCGCAGGTCGATGCCATAGCTGAACCACGAACCGCCGCGCAGCACGCGGCTGGCCGGGACCTCGCGCGGAGCGCCCTGGTAGCTCGGATCGATCGTCGGCGATCCACCCTCGGCATAGAGTGCGAAGTCGTAGTAGTCGCCGCACCACTCCCAGACATTGCCGGCCATGTCGTCGCAGCCGAGCCATGACCGTCCGTCGGGGTACGAACCACAGGGGGTCGTTTTCTGCAGGTACGGGTCGTGCCCGAAGGAGCCGTCATAGTTGGCGCGCTTGGGTGAGATGCCGTCTCCCCAGGGGAAAACGGCGTCGGTCAGGCCGTGTGCCGCCCACTCCCACTCGGCCTCGGTTGGCAGATCGAGCCCGCTTCGAGGACTGAACGCATCGGCGTGGGAGCCCTCGATCAGCTCCCAAGAGACCGAGTCGACCGGCAGATTCTGGTCGTCGCCGAAGTGCGACGGGTTGCGGTCCATGACCTGCGACCACTCCGACTGCTTCACCTCATGGCGACCCAAGTAGAACGGCATGGTCAACACCACCGAATGGAGCGGCTTCTCGTCACTTCCACCCGTGGCGCGCCCCATCCGGAATCCATCCGTCGGCGTCGGCGGGATGAGAAACAGCTCCATGCCAGTCAGCTTGTGGCGCACGCGCCATGGCATGCCGACCGTCGCGATCAGGGCGCGCGCGCGCGCATCGGTGACGATCGCCGGATCGGGTACCTCCTCCAGGATGTCGGCCCATTCCGCAAGCCACTCGCGCAGCAAGGCGTTCGTCTCGATCGAGCCGTCACGCACCACGTTCCCCGCGTCGCCAGTCACGAAGGTGCGCGGCTTGCCCAAGTGGAGCCAAGTGATGATCC
Source organism: uncultured Phycisphaerales bacterium (assembly GCA_964426265.1). Classification (GTDB taxonomy): domain Bacteria; phylum Planctomycetota; class B15-G4; order B15-G4; family SIAN01; genus SIAN01. Next base: position 3,224 of record CAYRQC010000778.1, read on the forward strand.
CGCGGAAGCGCTTCTCGAACCGGTCGCGCGAGACGTTCCCCTTCACCAGGTCGCGGCTGATGTCGAGATCCGGTCCCAGACGGACGAGCAGCTCCTCTTCGCCCAGGCCCAGCTCCGCTGCGGCCGCCACCGTGTTCAGCTCCCGCTGGAAGTGGTCACAGAGTCGCCGGATCGGCTCCTCCGCGGACTGGTCGGTCGGCTTGACACCGGCCTCGACGAGCGCTGCCGTGAAGCGGGCGTTGTCGGCGTCGAGATGGTGCTTCACCACCGCGTTTCCCGGGTACTCGGCGGCGACCCACGCAGCCACGTCGGTCGGGTAGTGCTGGTTTGCCAGCTCATCGGCGACGAGGTCGGTGATCGGGTTCACGCCGCCTGCATGGCATGCCATGCACGAGATGCCGTCCACCACCATGCCGGGCTCGCGCGAACCGGCGCCCTTGTCCATGAAGGGACTCGGCATCGAGTCACCGCGACCATTGACGCTGAGGTAGGCGTGCATCCCGTTCGGCAGCGCGAAGAGGAGCTCACTGGAGTCGTGGTGGAAGACGAAGTCCTGCACCGAATCGGGGAGCTTCACCTGGTCCCACGGCCCGAGTGGATGGCTCAGGATCGGCTGCGCTCCCGGCTGGCCGGCGAAGTCATAGCTCTTCCAGTAGGCGCCCGCGTACCGCACGATCTCGTGCCGCTCGACCATCCGGTCGTTGGGTGACACACCACTCTGGTTGGTGGCAGCACGCACCACCTCTTCCCGCATCACGTTGCGTGCGACGTCCACACCGAGGAGCCCTTCGAGCTCCACCGCCGAACCCAACGCACCGGGCATCGAGATCGGATCGAGAAGCTGCTCGTAAAGCGGCGGACGCGCGGCGTGAAAGGCGAAGGAATCGCCGCGAACGTACGGCAATGCGCTCCCCGTGGCCTCGCTGATCCAACTCGCCTGCTGACCGATCTGGCCGTCGTACTCGAATCCATAGGGGTAACCGAGCGGCCCCGGCACGCAGAGCATCCGCTCCCAACGCGCGGCGTCCCAGCCGAGCGCGTCGAGGTCGACCCGCAGCACGAGCCCCTCCGGTGTGCCGACCTCGCCGAGCCGCGTCGGCACGTGGATCCGCGGATTCCATGAGAGGCTGTTCAGCAGCTTGACGAGACCCTGGACCAGGATCTCGACCTCCTCCGTTGCCTCACCTTGGCTCCAACAATGGAAGAGTGTGAAGTAGCGCGCGCGCTTCCTCTGCTCGACCGTGAGCTTTCGGAGGTCGCCATCCAATAGCTGGACAAGATCGCGATCGGTGAAGACCTTCCCCGATCGCGTGGTGCCGTTCGATCCACTGGACTCATCGTCTGCGACCGGCACGGCCGCCATGGCCATCGCCCCGACGATCCCGAACACGGACACCAACGTGAGACCCCACCCGGACGCGAGCAGACGCTTTGCACAACGCATGACTTTCCTCATCTCGAGAGACTGGCGCGACAACCAGTGTCGCCACCGAACACGATCCCGGTGACGGCGGGGATGATAACCCCGCGCATGAGCTGATCGCGAGTGGCCGATCGCAGCCGGTCGCTGCGCCGACCGCTTCCCCCGCTACTGCTCACTGCAAGCGTGCAGTGATTGCATCGAGCCGCGCCTGCAAACCCGCGAGCGCGCGGCGGTCGCGTCCTTTGGCGAGCGCCGCCCGGTAGAGCTTCGCCACCGCCTTCCAGTCGGCCCGTTTGCCGTCCCGCATGGCGTGCCCCGCGAAGCGGTCGGCCGCGAGCGCCGCGGCGAGCGCCTTGCGAAACTCGCCCTGCTCCTGGAACGGCCTCTCCGTCGCATTCCAATCGGCTCCCACGCCCGCACGCAGCGTCGCGAGCCGCTCCCTCAGGGTCTTGTCGAGCTCGCCACCGGCGAAGTCGAGCAGCGCAACCCGTGCCAGCAGCAACGCGTCATTCACCGGGTATTCCGCGATCGCATGATCGAGGTCGGTGAGCGCCGCCTTCGCATCGCTGTTCCACTGTTCGAGCAGTCGGCCGCGCGCGTCGTCGTAGAGCTGCACCAGGTCGGCGCGGCCCGCGGCGTTCCGGAGCGCGGCCGCCGCCTTCTTCGCGTTCGCATCGTCGGCGAGCTTGCGCAACTCATCCGCGATGGCGGAACGCGCCTCGAGGCTGGCACAGAGGTCGTACTCCTCGGCAAGCTCGAGCACCTCGGCGAGCGCCCCGACGCGCAGCCGGTTGCGCGACGTCACGCTCTGCCCCACCTTCAACACACCGTCGACGTCCGGCGCCTCGGTGAAGTGCAGCGGGATGCTGCGACCGGTGCGGCTTCCCTCACGCCGATCGACGTGGAGGTGTGGCCCGCTCGACTTGCCCGTGTTGCCGGACCAGCCGATTCGATCGCCCGCCAGCACGCGATCGCCAACGGCGACGATCGCACCCTCCTTCCGGAGGTGGTGGTAGAGCAGCACGGAGCCGTCGGCGGCCTGGATCGAGATCTCGTTGTTGTCGTTCCAATCCCCCGTCGGACCGGCCGTGTCCTCTTTCACGTAGACCACGGTGCCAGACGCCATCGCAACCACCGGCGTTCCTTCGGCGAGCGGCGAGAAGTCGATCGCGAACCAGTTCCATTCGTCGGCATGGGAGCCGGCGCCGTTCCCCAAGAAGACGTTGACCGTCGTCCCGTATTCGAACGGCAGGTAGGCAACGAGCGCCGATACCGCGGCGGCAGCGCCACCCGCCTGCTTCGGGCGGTCCGGCTTCTGCGGTGTTCCTTGACCGGACGCGATCGCCGCCGCGATCACCGTCGCAACGCCGAGAAGCCGGAATCCCACCTCGCAAGGCCTCCTCACCTCCACAGCCGCTCCCTCACGAACCGCCCGGTCCGCGTCGCACCATGCTGGTCGAGCCACCCCTTGCGCATCGCCGCATCGCCCACCAGCGTCGGGTCGGCCAGCGCGAGCAGCGCGTCCTGCGCCGCACACTCCGCCTTCGCCCCCTTCACCAGCTTGTCGAGCGGCCAATCGCCATCCAGGTTCAGTGCCGCCAGCTCGAGCTCGATCTCTCCTTCGAGGTCGTCGACGAAGAACTTCGCGAGCGCGTCGCTCTCCAGCTCCTTCGCCTTCGACGCCGCATTGCAACACGCCGAGAATCGTCATTCCGAGTCGCATCGCCGGATCGGGTGTCAGATCGTCCTTCCGTTCCTTGCCTGCTTTTCCACCGGCCGCGCTCCCGACACTGATCACCCGCTTCGTCTCGCTCAAGGCCCAGGTGAAGGTCTCGGCCGACGAGACCTCCATCTCATCCTGCAGCATCACGACCGGGCCGTCGAACTGCCACGCGCCGCTCGCCTCGATGCGACCGTTGCGACCGTTGTCGGCACCCTTGCTGAAGAGGCGACCACACATCTCCCACGCACAGTCATCAGCGCCGCCACCCATCGAGCGGCAATCGAGTAGCAACGCCGTCATCCCCTTCAGCGCATCGAATGCCGCGTGGAACGTCTTCACCGTCGCGGCGTCCATGCTGCCGGTGATCTTGAGGAAGCCGACCTTCTTCGACCCCTTCGTGTCGAGCAGCTTCGACACGGCGCCATCGGCATGCGCCACACCCTCCGGCAGGTAGAGCCCGACGAAGTCGAACGACTTCCCGCCCGGCCCCCAGCGGTCGAGCTGCAGCTTCTTCGCCTTGCCGTCAAGCAGCACGAACTCACAGTCGATCTGCTTCGCATCGCCAAACGGCAGCAGCTTGTTGCCGAGCGACGCGAAGAAGCTGTGGTCGCTCGAGAGGCCCTGGAACACGGCGACTCGTCGCCGCTCGCGACCGAGCGCGGCCATCGCCAGCACGAGCGCTGCGACCATCGAGAGGGCCTCCGCTTGGAAGCGCGGAAGCGTAGCCGCGCCGGTCTCACCGCGAGACGACCTGGAAGTCGAGCACGGCGACGCCGAACGACTCGTCGATCGGGGCGATCGCGCCCGCGCCACGCGTCGCGGCGGGAGCGAGCGCCATCTCGAGCAGCAGCGGCAACGGCTCACCTCCGCGGTCGCGTCGCGGCTCTTCGGTGGCGGGAATGAGCCGCCCTTCGTTCACGAACGGCCTGAAGTCGGCGTAGCGCTCCGTCGCAATGACGAGGATGCGATCGACCCCATCGCGCGTGCCGCCGGCGACCCGCGTCGGCATGACCTCGATTGCGATCTGCTTCGGCGTGCCAGGCATGATCACGTTCTCGCGCTCGCCAACAATCGGCGGGTGGAGCAGCGTGACGGTGCGATCCTCGCTGACACACAGCACGGTGACGAACACCGAGCGCTTGCGGAGTGCCGGATCGAGCGCGACGACGAGGTCGATCACGTCACGGCCGACCGGGTCGTCGCGAAGGCGCGTGAGTCCGGATCGGCGGCCCGGCGTCGGTGCGCCGTCCATGACCGATGCCGCGACATATCCTGTGCGCAGCGTCTTCTTGCGCTCGCCAACGACCGGTTCGAAGTGTACGTCGATCGCGATCGAGCCGCCGGCATCGCCGAGCGCCAGCAGCTCGCGGTAGCGCTGCTCCTCGGCGAGCTGTTCGGTGAGTGTCGGAACGGCACCGCGGCTGTGCACTTCGAATAGTGCGAATGGTTCGCCGCGAACGCGCAGCTCCTCGTCCAAGGCACCGCGCACGATCTCGAGCCCCGAGCCGGGAACCGCGTCGCGCGACACTTCGACCACCGGATGGTGGCTCGCCGCGAGCTGCGCGGCGAGCGCGTCGTGGTCGGCACCCGGCGGCAGGTAGACCTGGAGCGGCGCAACTTCGCGCGGCCGGCTGATCACGATGGCGCGCATTGGCGTGCGTTCGGCCACCGGCCGCGGCTCGCCCGCCAGATCCGCGAACGTGAGAGTCGGGGTGACGTGATTCACCTCCGCCTCGCCAAACAGGCGACCGAGCTCATCCTCGATCCGGAGCCGACTGCCGGTACGAATGAGCTGGAGCGCTCCCGCGAACACCCTGACTGTCCTGCCGGGCGGCTCCACCTCCGCCGCGAAGCCTGGCGGCGGTGCCGAAAACGCCGCCGAGAAGAGCTGACGATCGATCTCGCCTTCCGCCTGCACCTGTTGCGCGCGATAGACCGTGCTCAACCGCGCGCCGACGCGGCGGGCAAGCCGCTCATAGGTGATGCCGGGCTCTGCCTGCTCGAGCGCCCGCGCGAGGAACCAGGTGAACGCCCCGCTCGCCTGCGGCTTGCCGTCGGCGACCTTGACGAGGTGCTCGTGCGCCACCTCGTCGAACGCACACGCGGCGAGATGAACCCACGGCTGCGACGCGCCGCGTTCGGGAGCGTCGTCATCGAGAAACGGTACGTCGGGAGGCCAGAACGCTTCGATGTCGTCGTGGGTGAGCGGCCGCTTGAAGCCCAGCGCGGAGCGGATCGGCAGTGGGTCGCCGCCCACCCCACGCGTCCCGCCGCCGGAGTGGCAGGCATCGGTGATGACGGTGATGCGCGAGGTCTTGGTGGCGAGCACGCGCAGCAGCGAGTGCAACTCGTCGTCGGTGAAGTCGTAGCCACCGCGCCCGATGAGGCGGCCATCTTCCGAGAAGCGCGGTGGGAGGCGGCTGTCGTAGGCGACGAAGGTCGAGTCGACCTGCCCCGCCTCGGCGTTCACATGGGCCGCGTCGGGGCATTGCGAGCCGTGACCCGAGAACCAGAAGAGCACCTCCGTCGAGGGGCCGGCGCGATCGATCAGCCACTCCTTGAAATCCTGCACGATGCGCGCGTGCGTCGCCGCCGCGTCGAGCCGGACGAGGATCGAGTCCTCAAGAAACTGGAAACGGGTGGTCAGAAGACGCTGAATGCACGCGATGTCGCTCTTGGCGCCGGAGAGCGAGGCCGGTCGGGGCTCACTCGACCGCGGGTCGTACTCGTCGATGCCGATCAGCAGTGCGAGGCGAGCGGGCGGTGAGGCGGGTGGCGCGGGCGAGGAAGCCACCTGAAACAACGCTGCAGCGAGCCACCCGACGCATCCCATGGGCAACGCCTCCGCGATCGAAATGCCGGCCGATCGACTGCCGAAATCGGCTGCCGACCATGAGAGACAACGGCGGGGAGCGCGTCGAGCGAACAGGCGTGGCGGATGGCCGCCCGGGGAGTCAGGTCTTCGGCGTCGCGCTCGGCGCCGCCGCCACCGTCGCCAGTGGCTCGACCGCGTGGCGCTCGAGATCGCGCTCCATCTGGACCCGCAGCACGCCGTAGCTCGCGACGAGCTTCTTGAAGTCGGCACGGCGGAAGGTGAGGACATCGACCGCCGTGAGGCAGCGCACGGTCGCGTTGCGCGGCGCATCGGTGAGCAGCGCCGTCTCGCCGAACGAGTCGCCCTCGCCCTTCTCGGCGAGCTTCCGCTCGACGCCGTCGTCGCCTCGGCGGAGGATCTCGACGCGCCCTTTCTGGATCACATAGAAACAGTCGCCGCGTTCACCCTGCGCGACGATCGAGTCGCCCGCGCGGTAGTGCGACACGGCGAGCGTCTCGGTGCGGCGCGTCTCGAACTTGGTGAGGTCGCGCGGGAAGAAGAGATCGAGCAGCCAGTCGAGCCCGACGCGCACGCGGCTCACCCAGCTCGGCAGCTTCGACCAATAGACCGAGCGCCACATCATCCAGGCCAGCAGACCCGAGATCTTGAGGCCGCAGACCTGCGCGACGCCACAGTGGTGGCCGATGACCGCGAGCTGGCCGAGCCCGCCGAACGAGAAGGGCTGCGGCTCCTCGCCACGCAGCAGCGCCATGAGGTTCTTGCCGAGCCGCTTCCCTTGGCGGACCGCGTACTGCGCGGTCGGTGGGCAGCTCCCGCCACGCCGCACATCGGGCACCGCCGCCGCATCGCCGAGCGCGAAGACGTGGTCGAAACCGGTGACGCGCATGCAAGCATCGGTGACGATGCGGCCGCCCTCTTTGGGCAGCGGGCTCGCCACCAGCAGCGGATGGGGCGCGTTGCCGATCGTGCAGATCACCGTGCCCGCCGCCAGGAACTGCCCGTCGTCGAGCCGGATCCCTTGCGGCGTCGCCTCTTGCGAACGGCGGTTCATCACGAACTCGACGCCGCGTCCCGCCATCGTCTGCTGCGCGAACGCGCCGAGCTTGACGTCGAGCTCGTTCAAGATCTGGTCGCGCGAATGGACCAGGAGCATCCGATGGCCGGTGCAAAACGCTCGCGGATAGCTCGGCAGAGCGCGGCGGATCAGGTCGTGGATCTCGGCCGCCGTCTCGACGCCCGAGAAGCCGCCGCCGATCGTCACGAAGGTGAGCAGCCAGCGGCGGCGCTCCTCGTCCTCTTCGAGGTCGGCCTGCTCGAGCCGGGAGAGCACGTGATTGCGCAGGTGGAAGGCGTCGCCGAGGGTCTTGATCGGCAGCGAGTGCTGCGCCATGCCGGGAATGCGCGAGAGGTCGACGATCTGTCCGAGCGCGATCACCAGCTGGTCGAAGGCGAGCTCGTGCGTGCGCTCCCCTTCGTTCTCGGCGAGCGTCAGCTTGCGGCCGCTCCAGTCGATCGCGCGCACCGTTGCGCAGTGGAAGCGCATGCCGGCACAGAGCTGCCGGATCGGGTTGACGATGTGGGTCGGCTCGATCCCGCCGGCCACGACCTCGGGCAGCATCGGCTGGAAGACGCAGTAGTTCTCTTCGCTGACGAGGTGCAGCTCCGCGCCCGGAAACCCCGCGAGCTGCCGCCCGAGCTCGAGCGCCGCGCTGGTGCCCGCGAACCCGCCGCCGAGGATCACGATGCGGAGCGGCCGCGTCGCACTCACGTCGCCGGCGGGTGCTGTCATGACTTCTGCTCCTGTCAGACCGCCCCGACGAACGCCTCCGGCGCGAGCACGATCGAGCCGAACTCCCGCACGATCTGCTGATCGAATGTCACGAGCGGAACCTGTAGCCGAACTGCCAGCGCCACGAACTCGCAGTCGTAGGCCGTGCAGCGCGAGGCCGCGACCAGCCGATGACCTGCCCCCGAACCAAGTCGGCACAACATTCGAGGTATTCGCTGTCGAGTCATGGGAGCCGTCACTCGGATCCATGCATGCGCAGGAACAGATCAGGTGACACCGCCACGTCGGGGAACGCGGTCAGCACTTGCCGATCGAGCGTGACCAGCGGTGCGGCGAGCGCGTGGGCCACGGCCACGAACTCGCAGTCATATGCGGTGCAGCCGCTCTGCAGCGCTAGGTCGAGAGTCTGCACGGGATCGGGCTCACACGTGCGCTCACCGAGGAGCTGATCGGCGTCGATCAGGCACTCCTCCGCCTCATCCATGGTCAGGTTGCCCGCTCGAAGCTTGCGCAGAAGGACGCTCCGCAGCTCGCTGCGCCAGAGCGCCGGCGCGTACCACGTAGCGTCCAAGCGTGACAGCTCTTCAATGAGCGGCGCGAGCGGCAGCTCCTCGTCATCGTGCACCAGCAGCAGCACGATCACGTTGGTGTCGACGACGATCACGGCCGGCCTTCGCGCTTGGCCGCGTTGATCTCGTCATTGGTGATCGTCACGCCCTTTTTCGCGAGCGCTTCTCGTCGTGTTCGCACGCGCGTGAGGAAGTCTTCGAGCACGAATGGCGGACGCTTCGCGTGCCCCTCGAGGCACGCGAGCACCTCCTGGTTCAGACTGCGGCGATGGGCCGCTGCCCGCTCGTGGAGCTGCGCCAGCAGGTCGTCCGGAATTCCCTTGATCGTCAGGCTCGCCATGACTTGGTTCCTTTCAGGTTCCACCAAGGAACCGATCAAGAACCTAGCATGGTTTCGAGAGTCTTCCAACAGAGTTCGGTTGTCGATCATGTCTTGCTCCTCGAGGAACAAGACGACACGAAATCGAAAAGGTGACAGGTGCCGGCGACAGAACCGACGAATCCGCCGGGTGGCTCGTTATCGGCACCCACCAAAGCGTACGGATGTCAGCTTCGACCCTCACCCATCGGGGCCCGCCGACTCCGTCGCGCAGCGCGCTCGTCGGGAGTCCCGTGGTTCCGGCTGTTGGCCGCGGCCCGCGCGGCGCCCGACCGGTTCCAGATCGAGATCAAGGCGGAATCCAGCTCGGCGCCGGAGACCTGCCACGTGTCGTCCAAATCCGCTCGCCAACCGCACCGTTCCTCAGACGCTCGCCGCTCATCCATGAATCGTCCTCCAGTGTTTCGATCCGACGCCCGCGCTTTGGTGCCGGACAGGTCACCCAGCAGGACGAACGCGAAATCGGGCAGTGACCACCCAAGAACTCTGGACCGATTGTGCGCCTCGCGTTCGGTTGGTCGTCCGGAAGCTCTGCTCCTCGACCGACTCGAAGCGGTAGCGCCACTCCTTTGCGGCGAAGTAGCAACGCAAGTCCAGCATCGATGCGCGCGCGGCGCAGCGAAGGCGTCGGCGTTTTTGCCAGCGGGCGTTCGGCGCAACAGAGCTCTACCGCTCGCCGCTGCCGACCGGCAGCGCCTGCACGTGCAGCTGCGGATCGGGAAGACGCTCGTGAAGATCACCGACGAGGACCTCGATCGCCCGATGGACGCGAAGTGGCGCATGGCATCGCCCGAATCGCTGAACGGGACGACCTGCTCCTTCGACGTCGAGGTCGCGTAGCAGATGAACGCCGCGATCGCACCGATGGGACCGGAGAACTGCTGAGCGGCAGGACTGCTGAACCAGCGGCTCGAGCCAAACCACGCGCCTACGGAGGATTCCATGCGCAGATTCATGTTCGTCGCGATCGCGATCGCCGTCGTCTTCGGAGGTGAGATGCAGGAGCACGGCGAAGGGCCGTTGATCAAGTACCACTGGACCTTCCGCTTCGCCGACCCGGAGCGGATGACGATCGAGATGTCCGAGCCGGACGCCGACGCGGCCGAGTTCGTCAACATGACGTTCGACGCGACGCGGAAGTAGGGCAGCCCGGCCGCCTTCGTCACTTCGGCCGCGGACTTGGAACTCGACCCGGCTGCTACCGTACGGCGTCGGTTCCGTGCGATCGACACACCGAGGGTCGGCGCACGAACTCCAGACCGGGGCGGGAGAAGACGATGGCGCGATGGCGATGGGCTGCCGCGAGTGCGGCGGCGAGTCTGGCGTTGGTGGCGACGGCTTCGATCGGCCTCGCGCCCGCGCAGACAGCGGAGCCGACGCAGACTGCCGCGCCGCCGACGGGTCAATCGCCCACTCCAGCGACATCGGAGGTGGCCGCAAGCAACGCGACGCCGCGCGAAGAGCTGCACGCCTGGCACGACGCGGCGGCGTTGAAGAGCGAGCTCGAATCCCTCACCGGCGCCCGGCGCGATCTTGCGCGCCTTTCCACCTATGGCCGCTCGCGCGCCGGACGCGAGCTCTGGTGCCTCGAGCTCGGGATGATCGACCAGCCGCAGCACGATCGGCTGCCGGCGCTGTTGGTCGTCGCGGGGCTCGATGGACAGCACCTGGTCGGGACCGAGATGGTGCTCGACCATCTGCGCCGGCTGCTCGATGGCTACGGCAAGGACGCGGCGGTGACGAAGCTGCTCGACGAGCATGTCGTCTACCTGCTGCCGCGTGCGAACCCGGATGGTGCCGAGGCGGCTTTCGCGCCGGTGAAACACGAGCTGCGCGGCAACCTGCGGCCGATCGACGAGGATCGCGATGGCGCGCTCGACGAGGACGCGCCCGAAGACCTGAATGGCGACGGTGTCATCACCCAGATGCGCTGGAAGGACCCGGCAGGCACGTGGATCGCCGATCCAGCCGATGCGCGCCTGATGAAAGTGGCCGACCCGCTGAAGGGCGAGCGCGGCATCTGGAAGGTCGGCATCGAAGGGATCGATCGCGACGGCGATGGTGAATATGGCGAGGACGGGCTCGGCGACGTCGTGCCGGCGCGCAACTTCCCGCAGCGCTGGCAGGAGTTCGATCCGGCGGCCGGTCGCGTGCCGATGGACGAGCCGGAGGCGCTGGCGCTCGGACAGTTCTTGTATGCGCGGCCGGCGAT
>CAYRQC010000779.1:0-4675 GCA_964426265.1 uncultured Phycisphaerales bacterium
CGTCGCCAGCTCGCCGAGCTCGAGGTGCGCCTCGCGCGACGGTGGCAGCCGGACGAGTGCACGGGTCGGCAGGATCGCGCCGGCCACCGGTGCCAACGACAGCAGCTCGCCGCGGTCATCTCGAAAACGCCGGAGGTGGAGCGCCCCGACTGCCGCGCGGTCGAGCCGCGGCCGCTCCGGATCAATGTGCCGTGCGTCGAGAAAGAGCGAGAGCGCGGTGGTGATTTCACGCAGCGCCTCATCGCGCCGCGGGCCGCGCACGCATCCGGCGAGCCGGCGGTCGAGATAGAGCGCGGCACCTTCGCCAGTAGTCGCGACGAAACCAAGGTCACTTGCGGTGACGCCCTCCAGCGGTTGCAACGAGCCACTCTCGGCCCGCGCGAGGCCGAGGTGGTCGCTGAACTCGGGCTCCGCGGTGAAGCTCGCGCCGAGCGTGTCGAGCTCGGCTCCTGGCCTGCGGCGCAGGTGGAAGAGCCGCTCGAGCGCCCCGCCGTCGCGACCGCGCAGCTCGCCGTCGAAGAGCGCGAAGTGGGCGTCGGCGATCAGCGTGCCCCCCGCCCGCACGAACTGCGCGAGCGCGTCCACCAGATCGTCGTCGACCGCAATCGCTTCGGGCAGGAAGACCACCGTCCCCTGCGGCTCACGACCGGGACCGTCGGCGAAACGGTCGCGTTCGCCGAAGAACCGGAACGGGATCCCGAGTGCAAGCAGCAGCTCGACGACCGCCTCGCGACTCGTTGCACTCGAGGAGTGGTCCGCTTCGTGGGAGGTGAGACGATTGCGCCACGTCTTGCCGTCCTGCCAGGAGTCGACCACCCAGGCGGCGCGCGCGGACGGCTGGCTGCAGAGGATCCAGGCGCGCGGCGGCAACGGGTCGGCGCCGACGAGCTTGCCGCGCAGACCACGCGCGGCGCGAACGGCCGCCGCGAACGCCTCGCCCGCCGCGGTGAGCGCGCGCCCGTCCTCCGTGAGGATGGCGCCGCTCGCCCACAGCACGACGCCGTCGTCGCCGCGCGCGACACGATCGAGCAGCGCGGTTGGCCACCAGCTCGCCGCGTCCTGCTCCGGCACGAAGACGGTCGAGATCACCTTCGCCGCTGGCGCGGCGAACGAATGAACCAGCTCCGGGGCTGCGCCGCTTTCGTAGGGTTCGTGCAGTGTCAGTTGCGGCGCGAGCCGGCTCCAATCGAAGCCGCCGAACGCCGACGGAAACTGCCCTCCGGTGAAGCCGACCGGAACCTCCGGATCGAGCTGCCGCACGCGCGCCGCAAGCGCGGTCAGCCGCGCCGCCAACGCGATCTCCATGAACTCGCGATGGGCGCTCCACGCGGCGAAGTTCTGCTGCTCGAGCGCCACGCCGTCCGCGGCGGCGCGCGCCTCACCCGTGGTCGGCGGGACGACTTCGTCGAAGCTCGGGAAGTGCGTCGCGAAGCGGTGGTTCAGCGTCGTGATCGACGAGAACCGTTCGCGCAGCCAGAGGCGCAGCGCCGCCAGCGTCGGCGGCGCGAAACAGTAGTCCATCGGGTTGACGCCACGCGTCACGGAAAGCTCATCGTCGAGCACGTAGCAGAGCGGGCGGTGATCGCGGTGCCGCTCGACTCCGGCGGTCACGAGCGCCAGCAGTCGCTCCGCGAGCTGCGAATCGGAGAGGCAGCTCGGGCGCTCGGGCCGGAAGTGGAGCAGGTCGTCCGCGAGACGCGCGCGGTCACGATCGAACACGGCCGGCCGCAGGAAGAGGTCGCCCTTGCCGGCGAGGTGATCGACGTAGAAGTCGAGCTTCTCCTCGAACGCGAGCGCGCTCGAGCTGCTCGCCTCGACGTTGCAGCCGGCGAGCCCGGCGCGCCGCAGCGTGGCGAAGGGCACCGGCCCGGCCGGCGGCCCGCCGAAGAACCAGACGAAGACCGGGAAGTTGCGCCAGCGCGCGTCGAGCGTGTCCGCCGTCGCCTGGAACGGGGAGTACGTCAGCCACACTGCCATGAGCGCCGCGCCGCTCACGCGCGCGACTCTTCATCATCGTTCGTGCCGAGCGGGATCTCCTCGCCGTCGCGCAAGACGACCTTCGGGCAGTCGGGCAGCGCTTCGAGGAAGACGCGGCCGTAGCGTCGCTGGATCAAGCGGGCGTCGAGCACCGTGACGATCCCTTGGTCGTCCTTGCGGCGGATCAGCCGGCCGAAACCCTGCTTGAAGCGCAGCACCGCCTTGGGCAGCGAAAGTGTCATGAACGGATCCTGCCCGAGCTGCGTGGCACGCTCGCTGCGCGCCTTCTCGAGCGGGTGATCGGGCACCGGAAACGGCAGGCGCGTGAGGATCACGTGCGAGAGCTCGCGGCCCGGTACGTCGACCCCTTCCCAGAACGACGCCAGCCCGAAGAGGGCCGCCGGCTGCATGGTGCGGAACTCCTCGACCATCTTGGTGCGCGGCACTCCGCGGCCCTGAACCACCATCCGGATCCCGGCGCGCTCGAGCACCTCGCGCACTCCATCGACGACCGCCTCCATCGTCTTGCGGCTGGTGAAGAGGACGAACGCCCGGCCTTCCGTGCGCAGCACATGACCGGGGAGCCGCTCGATCATCGCCGCGAGCCACGCCTCGGGCTGCGTCGGCTCCGGCAGCGGATCGATGATGAGCTTCGCCTGGCGACGGAAGTCGAACGGCGACGGGAGCACCAGCCGCCGCGCATCATCGATGCCGCTGCCGCGCACCAGCCACGAGAAGCGATCGGGCGGCGGCGAGACGGCGAGCGTCGCGCTCGTCAGCACGACGGCCTGCAGCGGTGCGAAGAGCTCCTTGGCGAGGATCGGTCCCGGATCGATCGGCGCGGCGCAGAGCGTCACATCGCCGCCACCGTCGCTGCGCTCGGCGAAGGCGACGACCTCCGACGAGGTGCCGGCGAGCACCATCTCGAGCTGCGCGGCGAGATCGAGGACCACGCTCGCGCGGGCGGCGAGCTCCGCGGCGGCCCCCTCCTCGCGCTCGCGCCGCGACCGTTCGAGCAGCCGATCGTGCAGCTCCTGCAGCGCGAGCGGCAACTGTCTTGGCAACGAGTGATTCGCCGGAAGCGGGCCAACCAACCGCTGGCCGAGCCAACGCACGACGGCCTCGAAGAGTGTCATCGTCGCCGCGCGGCCGCGCTGCAACGCACGCGCGAGCTCGGAGCGCTCGGCATCGCCGGCGGCCTCGCTCGATCGCTGCACGGACTTCAGGGCCGCGAGCACCGTCCCGCGCGCGACGCGACCGCCGAGGTGGTCGGAGGCGATCTCCTCGAGATGGTGCGCCTCGTCGACGATCAGGAGCGAGTAGGGCGGGAGGACGGCCGCGCCGGTCCGCCGGAGCTTCAGGTCGGCCAGCAGCAACGCATGGTTGACGACCAGGACGCCGGCGTCGCGCGCGCGCTTCTTCGCCTGCTGCCAGACGCAGCTCTTGAAGTAGGGCGAGCGCGTCCCGAGGCAGTTGCCCCGCTCGGCGCGCACGGCGCCCCACGACTCGCCGCGCGGCTCGAAGTCGAGATCGCTGCGCGTGCCGGTCTTGGTGGTCGCGGACCACTCGACGAGCTTCTTGAGCTCGCTTGGCGACGTGGCGGATTCGAAGAGCAGATCGGTGCGGCGCAGTGCCAGGTCGGCGCGCCGGCGACAGACGTAGTTCTCGCGCCCCTGCACCAGCGCCGCTTCGAGGGGCACCCCGAGGAGGTCGCGCAGGAACGGCAGATCGCGCTCGACGAGCTGTTCCTGGAGATTTCTCGTCCACGTCGACACGACGACGCGGCGGTCGGGCAGATCGGCATGAAGCAGCGCCGGCAGGAGGTAGGCGAAGGTCTTCCCGGTGCCCGTCCCCGCCTCGACGAAGAGACGGCCGCGTTCGCGAAACGTCCGGTCGACCGCCTCCGCCATCACGATCTGGCTCTCGCGCTCCTCGAACGCGGAGAAGCGGCCGGCGACGATTCCCCCCGGCCCGAGCAGCTCACGCATGCGGGTGGTCATGTGCACCGCTCCCGGTCCTGTTGCCGGTCTGGTGCGACGGCCCTACGATCCCCCGCCTCGTTTCTCCCGGAGCCTTCCATGATTTGGCGCGGTTCTCTCCTGATCCTGACGGCCGTGTCCGTGGCTTGCGCGTCGCAGCGCTCGCGACGCCACACCACACGGCCCGCAACCATGACCGGTGAAGCGGTCTCCACCGTCGCCTTGCAGGCCGCGCAGCCGTGGGAAGTCGTGCCGTATGCCCGCACCAGCGAGATCCTCGTCGACGGCGCCCCGGTTGGCTACCTGATCGAGTATCAACCGATCCCGACGGGCATCACCGCGACGCGTGCGCTGCCCACGGGAAGCTACCGCATCCAAGGACGTGATTTCGAGGACGTCGGTTTCGTCTCGCCGCGCGGCGAGTTCCACCGTCACCTGAAAGGCGGCGGCTCCGAGTCGCTCGGCAACTGGAACCTCGAGACCGGGCTGCTGCGCTTCTTCGACGGTGTGCGGCAGGTGAAGCTCGTCCCGCTCGAGCCGACGCCGCAGAAGAACCTCGCGACGACGGCGCCGGCTGAAGGTGCGCCGGCCGCCGAGGGCGACGCGGCGGCGACCGAAGAGAAGTGACCGTCGGCTAGCGCTGGCGCGTCGGCGACTTCGCCGGAATCGACGCCACTGCCTCGGTCACCATCGGCTCCACCGGCAGCTCGCCGCGGACG